>JAQYVF010000068.1 GCA_030145625.1 Desulfocapsa sp.
CGACGCCAGAAAAGTTTTTAAAGTCTTCCTGAGCCCTTCACTCAATATCGCCGTCATCTTCATCCAGCATCTCCATCAACTCTTCCTGAAAATCGACATCCTGCATCAATTTAATAGCCATAGCCTTACACAAGGCCCCTGTGATACCGTTATGATCACCAGAAGCCACCTCTACTGTTATCTCGCCATTCTCACCAGTCTCAAGTATTAATGCTGATTGGTTATTTTTTAATTCCATATATCCTACCTAATATTTTCCATTGTGGGTTTTCTTCATTCTCAAAAACCTATTAATGATGATGATTCAACTCCTGAAGAATACTCCGAAATATCTTATCAATCACGCACTATTTGCGACCCCTCGCCATCAAGTGTTCATTTATATAGAGGGAGGAGCAACTCCAGCCGTGAACATCACTCCACACAATTCACACAGGCAAGCGGACCACACTGCATCCCAGGTATTGAGTAGTACAAAATGAAGTTCGTAAGGAAAACAAAGAGTTCCTCTTCTAGAGAAACAACAGAATCTAAATAGGTGTCCCCATGGCTTTGGTCGTCAGCCAGTGGGTTTCTCACCATTAACAGCTTCCTTCAACCCCTTACCTACTTTGAAAAAAGGCAGTTTTTTAGCCTTCACCTTGGTCTTCTCTCCGGTTTTCGGGTTCTTACCAACATAAGAACCGTACTGCCGGACAGTAAAACTCCCAAAACCCCGAATTTCGACATTGTCACCATTAACCAGAGCATCGGTCATGGAATCAAGGATTGTGTTGACAATACTTGCAGCTGCCTGAAAAGAAAGATCTAGTTCTCCGGACAATGCTTCCTGCAGTTCAGATTTGGTCATGAATCCACCTCGTAACAGCTAATAGCTTGGGTTTGATGTTGGAACTCACTATTTTTCTGATGAAAAATAACATTTTAACATAACAATATTATCTAATATCACATTTCCTCAGACGAATGAAGCACAAATAACCATTATTGACTTTAGGCCACCTTGCAAAATTGCCTTTTCGCCCAAACTCTTCGTTATGAGAAAAATTTTATCCTCAGAATATCAAATATATGCTTGCGGTAAAATTTCTCTCATGCCTCGATTTTGAACGAAAATTCTAATTTTTCAAGGTACCCTTTAGTCCTCTGCCACGAATAGAGATTTCCAGCCAACCTGCTTGAATCATATGAAATACACAGGGAAACGTTTTTTTGCTCTACTGGCTTTAATGCCAGTAACGATGTTAACAAAATAAATAATAGGAATTCCAATCCATGACGACTGAGGTGTTTAGAGGAGAAAAATAATCCCAACTAGCCATTCTTTTATATGATTAGAAATGGGCCCGGATTCCTTTTGAAAGTTTTGTCGTAATAATGCTGAAAATGGGTAGTTATACCTATAGGAAAAATCTCAATACTATGATCAAGTAAAGAACTAGTTTTTACTCCGTTTCATTTCGATTCTTACTTTGCTCTCGATTGTTATCTAAATAATGAAAAAAAAACTATTTTTACTTTTTCTCACCTTTACTTTCATCCTTTGTAAAAATGTCCTAGCGGAGACAGACTGGTTTCCTTATCCGGTAGAGGTGTGGGACACGCCTTTTGAGATGACCAGCACGCGCACCCGGATTGATTACGTTCCGTTATCAAATACGCATTCAAATTTGAATATTTGCGTTTCCTTTCCACATATAAAAGATACTTACTGGTTGGCAGTTAATTTTGGGATATCGCAGGAGATCAAACGATTCGGTAGCACTATGCAATTGTATCAGGCCGGTGGCTATGACAACCTGGCCCTCCAAATCAAGCAGATCAGACAATGTGTAGAAGAAGGTGCTGACGGGGTAATCGTTGGTTCTATATCCTATGATGGCCTCAATGCACTTATTTCAGAGCTAAAAAACAAAGACATTCCGGTGATAGATGTCATCAATGGTATATCAACGAAGAATATCTCAGCCAAATCACTGGTTTCATTTGAGGAAATGGGGAGAAAAGCGGGTGAATACTTAGTCTCTCGACACCGGGAAGAGCAACATGGCAATGATGTAAAGATTGCCTGGTTTCCTGGTCCTGAAGGTGCTGGATGGGTAACTTCCGGCAACAAAGGCTTTCTTGACGCGATTGCAGGAAGTAATCTGGAAGTTGTTGTGACCAGATATGGTGACACCGGAACTGCTGTACAGTCCAAGTTAATCAATGAGGTCTTGAACAGATACGCTGAGGAACTGGATTACATAGTCGGTACAGGAGTAACAGCTGAAGCAGCGGTTAAAATCTTAAGAAAACGCGGGCTCAATAAACGTATAAAAATCATTTCGTATTATCTGACACCAAGTGTCTATCGAGATATTTTACGTGGTAAAATAATGGCATCACCGACAGATTCGACAGTTATCCAAGGACGAATCGCCGTCGATCAACTTGTAAGAATTTTAAACAACAAATCCTATTCCAAACATGTGGGACCAATCCTTTATGTTCTTGATAAAGATAACATCCAACAGTTTGACAGAAAATCAATGCTGGCGCCCAGTGGTTTTCAAACAACCTATACTGTGAATCGAAAAGTTTCACTTGAATAACCCAGAGTATCCATGCTGAAAAAAAACTCTCTTTTTCTCCGGCTGATTGCTGGTTCTATATTGCTACTTGGCATTTTAAATTCCATTTTTTTTGGTCAAACCCTTAAAGATAATGCTGAAAAAGCCTGGTATACGAAGGCTACCGAGACGGCAGAGGAAGCAACAAACAATTGCTTATCCTGGTTCGCCCTACAGCAGGCTCAACTTCTTGGAATTGCATCGTTATTCCATGGCTCTGAGTTTGTGACAGAAGATGAATTTTACGATGTCCTGGATCTCATAGAAGCACCTGACAGCATTCCCCTCCATTCCATTGCCTATGCCACCAATCAGACTACGTCTTTCAGGGAGAAATATATTGTCACATTGAGTTCTGATGCAAATACGATATTCTCGCCAGGGGCAGACCTTGCTCAAAACGAACAGATCCTCTCTGCAATTTCCACAGCCCACAGCTTTCCAGGCGAAGTCGTTATGAGTCGTCCTTTTGAGGATTCCCAGGGCAACCTCATGTCCTGCCTTCTCATAACTGTCCCTAATTCAGATAAGGCAGGTATTGTAATAGCGACGATGAATGTATTGGCGTTGCTTGAGGATTTAACTACTCTCCATATTCCTAACGGATTACACCTGCTGGCTATTCAAATGACATCCATGGCAGATGGTACTCCCCAACAGACTGAATTTTTCCAATCTGCCATTTCGTCAATATCTCAAACCCAGGACTTTCATATTCGTGTCGATAGCGGCAAGGCACATTTAGAATATCTCTGGGAATTCACACCTGATTTTTCAGGTGGTCCTGCAATTGAGTTAGGGCGTTTGGTACAAGTTGCGGGTTCCCTCTTTAGTCTTATACTCTTTGTTGCCATGTGGCTTATTATTAAAGAAAATGTACGAGTGCGTCAGAAAGTAGAGGAACGAACCATCGAATTATCTGCCGCAGTTGAAAAAACCAATAACGAAATAATAGAAAAAGTCAAAACAGAGCAGGCTCTCAAAGCATCAACCGAACGATTAAAAGCACTTTCCGAAGCTTCTTTCGAGGCCATTATTCTCTCGGAAAACGGTCTATGTATTGATCTGAATAATACAGCTGTGAAGATGTTTGGCTATTCAAAAGAGGAAGCCATTGGTTCCCCCAGCACGATTATTTTTACTCCTGAACAACTGGAAAAAGTACAAATAAAAGTTCAAACGGAAGATAAAACTCCTTACGAAGTCATTGCCACCAGGAAAGATGGCTCAGTTCTTCCTCTCCTCGTGCAGGGGAGGACAATAGATCATTTCGGCAAAAAAGTGCGGGTTACGGCTATGAGCAATATCACCGAGCGTAAAAATGCTGAAAAAGAAAAAGATAACCTGACAGAACAGCTTCACCAAGCAAAAAAAATGGAATCCATTGGCATGATGGCCGGTGGAGTTGCCCATGATCTGAACAATATCCTTTCCGGGATTATTGGCTACCCCGAATTATTGCTGCCGACTCTGTCCAAAGAAAGCAAACTCAGAAAACCAATTGAGGCTATCCGGGATTCAGGTCAAAGAGCCGCTATGGTCGTTGCTGATCTCCTCACTGTTGCCCGAGGCGTTGCCACGACCAGAGAAGCCCATAATATTCATTCGTTAATTCAGGAGCATCTTGACTCTCTTGAGAGTGTTAACCTCAAGTCCATGCATGCCAATATAAGATATCAGCACAAATTCACAGCTACACAGCCCACTATTCTTTGTTCATCGGTTCATGTGAAGAAATGTCTCATGAACTTGGTGATTAATGCCGCCGAATCCATCGTTGAGAAAGGAACTGTCACTGTTTCCACTCACAATCAATATATTGATGAGAGTGCAAGCAATAAGCACAAGTTGAAAAGAGGAGAATATGTTGTACTCAGTGTACAAGACACGGGCCCTGGTATTGCATCTTCGCATTTAGAGCACATTTTTGAACCATTTTATACTAGAAAGGAAATGGCAAGAAGTGGTACTGGTCTTGGTCTGACAATAGTCTGGAACACCATGAAGGATCATGACGGCAGAGTCTCGGTAGAAAGCAGTGACAAGGGCACCTGTTTTCAGCTCTTTTTTCCGGTGAGCCAAGAGAAAACAGTAACACCTAACAGCGGTGCAATAGGAGACCTCAGAGGCAACGGCGAGCATATTCTGATTGTAGATGACGAACCGCACTTGCGCGATATTGGCAGCCAGATGTTACAAACTTTTGGCTACAAGGTCGATTCCGTCAGCTCAGGTGAGCTTGCTTTGGAGTTTACAAAAGAGAACAAGGTTGACCTCCTTGTTCTCGATATGTTGATGGAACCTGGTATAACCGGGAGGCAGACATATGAAGCAATAACAAAGCGCTATCCAGGTCAGAAGGCTATAATCGCCAGTGGTTTTTCTGAAAGTGATGATGTCAAAGCGACCCTCCAGCTCGGCGCCGGTGGATTTATAAAAAAGCCATACTCCACAAACCAACTCGGGCGAGCAGTTAAGGAAATATTAACCTACTAAGAGTAGTCTGAGATGGTGAAGCAAAACACTCTTAGCTACAATTGCACTATGACTTAACATTGTAGGCCACCTTAGAAACTTCTTGCCTGATTGTGATACCAGGCCACTCAAATTGCGCAGGTCCGGTGAGATACAACATAAAATTCTTCAGGTTTTTATATGATCACCAAGTTAACCAAAAAACCTGCAGAAATGGCCATGATCATTACCGAGGCAAGAAACGCAGCGAGCAGAGGTAATCTGAATATTCCTTTCAGCATAGCTACTTCCGGTAAACTCGCACCTGCTCCCCCGATAATAAGTGCGACTACCGCACCCATACTCATCCCTTTCGCGATAAGGCTGGCAGCAATAGGAACCATGGTAATCGCTCTGAGATACAAGGGAATGCCGACGATAGCAGAGACTGGAACAGCAAGAGGGTTATCAGCACCAGCTAATTGAGCAACCAGATCAGCTGGCAAAAAACCGTGAATGGTTGAACCTATTGCCACACCTAGCACAACGAAAGGTAACAACTTTCTGAATTGCTGTACAGCATCGTTAAAAATTCTTTTCCACCTACTTGTTTGTGCGGTATACATTGGAATGGGAGTGAATGAATTGTTTGTTGGACTGGGTCCGGAAACTGTGCAGCACTGCATAGCTGGATTGAGTTGGACAGGCTGCGAGGATACTTGTTCTGGATTGCAGCAAGTTGTGCTTTCTTGGGAACTCTCTTTGACGGGTGAATCGCCTCTATCATGATTTTCAAATAGCACATCACGCTTCACATATCTCGAAAATCCTGCCCTGTCTAATAGATAGCTGATAGCGATTGTCATCCCTATTGCGACTGCAGCATAAACTATAGTAACCTCGAATCCCAACAGAGTAAAAAATAATGGGATAATGATTGGATTAACTAGGGGTGAGGTGAATAAGAAGGCCATCGTTGGGCCAAATCCTGCCTTCGCTCTGAGAAGCCCAACAGTAACTGGTATTGTCGAACAACTACAAAATGGGGTGAGTCCACCCAAGATCGAACCAATCAAATACCCCCTACCGTGCTTTCCTGAAAGTAATCGCTGTACTTTATCTTTGGGTAATAATTCATTTAACACACCAACAAGAAAACTAATTCCAACAAACAGGACAGCGAGTTCTGTCATTGTGTATGTGAAAAATACCGCGGTTTCCTTAATAAGCGGCAAGTATTCTGAAATATCCATCCAACATCTCCATACTTCTAGTACCATAGAACATTTATGGTCAAAAAAACAGGTTATCACACCTGCTTGTTGAAAAACAATTATAGGCCACCTTGCAAAATTGCCTTTTCGCCAAAACTCTTCGTTATGAGATAAATTTTATCCACGGAATATCAAATATATGCCTGCGGTAAAATTTATCTCATGTCTCGATTTTGAACGAAAATTCTATTTTTTCAAGGTACCCTACAGTCTCGTTGGTTCACTCTGAAGCGAACAGCACTCTGACACGAGGTAGTCTGCAAGTTCCCTTATCGCATCTAGTTGCGGCTCACAATATAAAGTCCGGCTTTCTCTACGCTGTTTAATCAATCCAACTTGAGCAAGCCGTTGAATGTGATGGGTTAAGGTAGAACCAGGGACCCCTAAATTTTTCTGAATTGTTCCTACTGGGAGCCCTTCTCCCCCAGCTTTAACAAGCAGTCGGAAAATAGATAATCTAGTTGTATTTCCCAGTTCTGCGCATCGCCTGGCAGCTTGTTCTGTTTCCACCCTTGCCTCCTTTTATTGTGGTCTTGAATGTATTGTATATTAACAATGTGAAACTCACCTGTCAACTATATTTCTAGTTATATCGAATTATGGTCCAGGTGGATATTGCCATGTCGAATCTTTCGACAAACATGCATTAACTCCTATTGGATATGTCTACTGGATATACGTAACAACAGCGAAGTTGAAGTTCAGCCGTTTTTATATTGCCACGACATGCCTCCACTCAACTGCAACCATCTTTTTATTTATTGGGGGCGCCACCTCCCAATAAATAAAAATTTTCATAACCTGTATTTTTCTCTATCATTTCAAAACCATTACAAATTTTTCTCTAATTAGTCACCTCACACTTCTTTATTCCTGTTGCCCCATACCTTATGCCCCCCCTTGAACCAACCTGCGACTCCTTAAAAATTCCTCTGTACTTTAAAACAAATCTCTGCGACAATTTTTTGAAAATAAGAATTATCGAATTGACAGTTCTTCAGCCCATTTCTCACTATGCTCTTCGTTATAGACAGGTGTGTATCTAAGCCTTGGACCAGTCACATAAAATCCAGCAAGAGGTATCATGATGGCAGAAAAAAAATTAAACATTGACGAATTATCGATCTGGGATGATGCAAAACAGATGCTGCGCAAGGCAGAAAAAGACGGTGTCGAGACCGCCTGGGATCGACTGCAGCAGCAGAGTCCCCACTGCAAATTCGGCGAATGCGGAGTGTGCTGTCGAATATGTACCATGGGTCCTTGTCGAATCAGCAAGAAGGCCCCCAGGGGCGTATGCGGTGCCGATGAAGACGTTATTGTGGCCCGCAACTTTGGCCGTTTCGTTACCGGTGGTGCCGCCGGGCATTCCGATCACGGGCGAGACTGTATAGAGGCCCTGCATGCAGTAGCTCATGGCAAAACCGATGATTATTCAATCAAAGATGAAAAGAAACTTCTTCGAATCGCAGCAGAAGTAGGTATCAAAACAGAGGGACGTGAGGTCTTGGAAGTGGCCAAGGATCTGGCCGCCGAATTTTTCGAAAACTACGGCACCACCAAGAATGAACTCTCATTTATTGGCCGGGTTCCTGAAAAAAGGCAAAAGCTCTGGGCCAGTCTCGGTGTCACCCCACGCGGCATGGATCGCGAAATTGCCGAGATGATGCACCGCACCCACATGGGCTGTGACAATGACGCTGCCAATACCATGCTGCATGCTGCCAGGACCTGTCTGGCTGATGGTTGGGCCGGCTCCATGATTGCCACCGAAATTTCCGACATCCTCTTCGGCACTCCGAGCCCGAGAAAATCCCAGGTTAATCTCGGCGTCCTTAAGGAGGACCAAGTAAACATCTTAGTCCATGGGCATAACCCCATCGTCTCGGAAAAAATCATGGAGGCGGTAAATGAACCGGAGATGCTTGCCCTGGCCAAGGAAAAGGGGGCGACTGGAATCAACCTGGCAGGGCTCTGCTGTACCGGCAATGAGCTGATGATGCGCCATGGCATGCCCATGGCCGGCAACCATCTGATGACGGAACTGGCCATTGTGACCGGAGCGGTTGAGCTCATTGTCGTAGATTACCAATGCATCATGCCCAGCCTGGTTCAGGTCGGCTCCTGCTATCACACCAAAATGGTAACAACGGCCGACAAGGCCCGTTTCACAGGGGCCGAGCATGTTAAGTTCTCCATGCACAATGGTATGGAACAGGCCAGAAAAGTTGTTCGCATGGCCATTGACCGATATGAGTTCCGTGACAAAACACGGGTTGAGATACCAGGTGATCCGGTGGATATCGTCACCGGTTTTTCCAATGAATCCCTCCTTGAAGCCCTGGGAGGATCTCTGACTCCGCTGATCGATGCCATCAAGGCCGGTAAAATTCGAGGTGCAGTTGGCATTGTCGGTTGCAACAACCCCAAATACAAACATGATCACTGCAATGTCAACCTGGCCAGAGAACTGATTAAAAAAGATATCCTGGTCATTGCAACCGGCTGTGTGACAACCGCAGCGGGCAAGGCAGGTTTACTCGTGCCGGAAGCCATTGAACAGGCCGGCCCCGGACTGAAAGAGATATGTGGCGCCCTTGGCATCCCGCCGGTTCTCCATATGGGCAGCTGCGTGGATAATGCTCGCATACTCCAGCTCTGCGCACTGTTGGCCAACGAAATTGGAGTGGATATCTCCGATCTGCCGGTGGCTGCTTCTTCACCGGAATGGTACTCGGAAAAAGCAGCCGCCATCGGCACCTACGCTGTTGCCTCCGGCATCTACACGCATCTTGGACATCCACCCAACATCACGGGTTCCAAGCTTGTTACCAACCTTGCACTTTCCGGCCTTGATGATTTGCTTGGTGCCTGTTTCGTCATAGAACCAGATCCCTTTAAAGCAGCGGATCTCATCAACGAAAGAATTACAAGCAAGAGAACGGCATTGGGTTTGAGTGGTTGAAGCAGGATGTGCGCAGTACGGACAAGCTCACAAAATTGGCTGAAGCCATTTTTTCTCCATTTCTCCATTCCACCTGCAAGAGGAAACACCCTTGCAGGTGGAATGGCGTTTTTGTTTCTCTCGCCTGTTATGAAATAATGAGTGGGTTATTTGCAGGTAGGAGTGACAGAAGCAGCAAATGGTCTTTTGCACAGATGAAACAGAGATGCGGGCCGCACACCCTCTGTTCGCGGATAAATCCGCTCCTACAGGGGAGCGATATTGTGGGATTATTTAGCAGCGAAGGGGAGACTTCTGCCGCGAGCAGTGCCATGGACGACAAATTGCCTTTTTAGGCGATTATCCAGGGACGAGCGATAAAGTATATTCCCAGGCCACCTATCAAGACACCGGCCCCCTTTCTAAACCACATGCCACTGTGCTGAAACGAGGAATTACTGATGAATCGTTTAACAGTAGTTGCTGAACTGCCGGCGACTGCAATGGGTAGACAGTGGCCGAGGGCAAAGAGTGTGAGGAGGAACAGCCCGGAAGCAATCTGTTTCTGGACAGTGATAATAGCAAGAATGGGTGCAATAAAGCCAAAGGTGCAGGAGCCGGAGAGGATGCCATAGGCAAGTCCTAGAATAAAGGCACCGGAGAGCCCCCGAACTTGAAGCCGATGTAAAGAATTACCAGGCATCTTACATGTGGCAATTCCAAGCATATCCATGGCAACCCATAAAAGGATAGCCCCCAGTAAGAGTGTCCAATAGGGGCTAACATCGCCCATCATCCGCCCGAGCAAGACACAGACAAAACCAATTATGGCGATGGTAATAAAAAGCCCACTGGTAAAAACCAGAGCATAGGGAACAGCCTCTCGCTCCTTGAGGATACTCTTTTGCCCACCCACATAGCCGATAATGAGCGGGATAGAGGCCATATGACAGGGACTGAACAACACGCTGACCATCCCCCAACAGAAACAACCAACGGCTGCAGCTACAAGCCCACCTGTCATCCATGAATTAATAGTTAGAAAAAGAGTATCAAGCATAGGGGTTCTCAATTAGATAACTGTGGCCACTAGGCTCAGCCACTTTTTTGAATTATTCGTGGAAAAGAGGACTAATTTCACTTCTCTTTGAACGCCGACAGCTTGCAGATTTTAAATAGCCAGCATTGCATCAATTTCTTTTCTGATATCTTTTTCATCCATAAAGCCAACATGGCGATATTTTTCTGTACCGTTCTTATCAAAGAAAATCTGCGTAGGAATAACCCTGATTCCATATTTTTTTGCATGATCAGGATTTTTCCACACATCGATAAAAACAATGGCGGCTTTCCCCTTATATTCGACCTCTAATTTCTCAAGAATTGGAGCCATTAATTTACAGGGGATGCACGTATCTGCTCCCAGATCCACCATGGTCACCATATCCTTGACGGGAATCTCGTTCTGTTCACTGGCTTGAGCAGTAAAAGAGATCAACAACAGAACAACAAGAAACAAAATCGATACAATATTCTTATGTGGGTAACGCTGTAGCATAGTATCATTTCCTTTAGAAATAGAGTTCCTGGCCAATAATGGTCGTTAAGCTATAAAAAACAAACATCCTCTTCTTCTCATGATTTCAGCCACCCTTCAACTTCTGTCTGTTTGGGGACATTTCCCACAGATTTTACTTCACCGTCAATAACCACGGCCGGAGTTGAAAAAATACCCAATTTAGCCATTTCCTGAAAGTCCGTAACCTTACTGATTGTAGCCTCAACACCTTGTGCAGCAACAGCCGCCTCAACTATTTTTTGTGTCTTGTCACAAGAGGCACAACCCGGTCCGCATACTTTTATTTCCATTTTTTTCCTCTTTTGATGATGTGTCATATACTGTTCACTTGTACGTGAGTTGAATCAAATAATCAAATTAAACAGAAAGCCGGTAAATAAAATTCCTCCCCCAACTACTGCAATAAAGACAGCTATCAATCTTGGTTTAAGCACCTTACGAAGAATTACCATTTCCGGCAAAGAGAGGGCGATAACACTCATCATAAAAGCCAAGACCGTGCCAAGTGCGGCTCCCTTGCCAAGGAGTGCCTCAACAACAGGCACAATACCAGCAGCATTGGAGTACATAGGGATGCCAACCACAACAGCCACAGGCACAGACCACCAGGCATCTTTGCCCATGACGGATGCCATAAAATCCTCAGGCACATAGCCGTGGATCAAGGCACCAACCCCAATTCCGGCAACCACGTAAATCCATACCTTGCCAACGATATCACGTACGGCCTCCCTGCCGCGATCAATCCGCTCAGCCCAAGAAAGTTTTTCTTCGATGACCACAGCTTCACCTGCCCGCAGTTCCTGAACCCAGTCTTCAATAAGGTGTTCAAGTTTCAATCGACCTATGACCCAACCTGCCACCATGGCAATGGCAAGTCCTGTCCCCAGGTAAATCGCTGCAACTTTCCAGCCCAAAAGACCATAGAGGAGAACCAGGGCAATCTCATTGACCATGGGTGCGGCAATGAGAAAGGAAAAGGTCACTCCCAGAGGCACGCCAGCCTGCACAAATCCTAAAAAAAGCGGCACAGCAGAACAGGAACAAAATGGGGTCACAATACCAAGTAAAGCAGCCATTACATTACCCGCAGTCTCCCGCTTACCGGCCAAAAATTTCCGGGTCCGTTCCTGGGTAAAAAAAGAGCGCAGCATCCCCACCACAAATACAATAAGGGTGAGAAGCATCATAACCTTCGGGGTATCATACACAAAAAACTGTATCGCCTCACCCAGATGACTGCCCTTTTCCATGCCAAGCAGGCCATAGGAAAAAAAATGTGAAAAAGGGAGCAGTTGCTTGTAGACGACATACCAGAGAGCAAGGCCAAGCAGGCCAAGACTTACCTGTCGAACATTTATTTTTTTATTGTTTGTATCATTATTGAGCGAACAACAGTCGCCATCATCGGCACAACTCTTCATCGGTTTCATAGGTTCCATAACTACTATTCCTTCAACATCCCTGCATGCAACTCATGCTGCACAGCTTCGTTCCCTGTCAACTTGGGGCAGCCGGACGATCATTTTCTGTAACACAGGCTCTTCAACAAGCCAGCCCTTGAGGTTCTTGAGCATCACTCTGGCATAGTCAGATTCTGCGCCTTTACTCAACCGGTAAATAAACCATGAACCTTCCTTGCGATAATCCACCAGCCCCGCCTCTTCCAGAACTTTCAAATGCTTGGAAGTTGTCGATTGGGCCAGCCCTATAAGATCCTGCAACTCACAGACACAGAGTTCCTTGACACCCAGTATCTTGATCATCCTGACTCGATTCGGATCGGACAGGGCCTTCATAACGCGAATAAATTGTTTCATAGCAACCCCTTTTCTGTTTAGCATATTGCCATATGGCGATACGAGATATAATAGGCAACCCCTTGCTTAATGTCAAGCATCAATTCTCCCTGAAAATTATTCCACTATCATGCCTCCCTGTTAACGGGTAAACCTGAAAACTCTTATCAAATTGACATGTATGGAATTCCCTCCTATCATATGCCAGTATCCATTCAACAAGATGTGTCAAAAACTGCCCTGGCACATCAAAGCAAGCTCGAAAGCAAAAGGAAAGCATGAATAAAGGTACTCCACAAATCCAGCCCCCCTCGTCCGGTTGCTGAGACACAAACAGCAACACCGGTGGTCACCGGCAGGAAAAATCAATCGCAGCAACAGATACGGAACAAAAAAACAATGAGCACTGCATGGTCTGCAGTGCTCCACTCCAATACCATACCCAGGCTATCGTAGCCTGCTGCAATTATTGTGGTAGCAAAGGAACATGGTATATATCCTGCCCCAACGACCATGTTGTCTGTGACAAATGTCATAACCAGGAAACATTGGCCCGGGTTGAAGCTATTATTTTTCATACTACGTTAACCAATCCCCTGGAAATCGCAGAACAGTGTATGGATCTTCGCATTCTCCCCATGCTGGGCTGTCAACATGCCTTTATTGCAGGCGGATCCCTGCTTGCTGCCCTGAAAAACAGTGACGCATTCAAGTTATCTGACGATGATATTCGCGAAGTGTTTAATCGTACGGAAAAACAGGCACACGGAGGGTATTGCGGACTGACCGGGGTCTGTGGTATTGCTCCGGCCCTTGGTGCCTGTGTTGCCCTCATCACCGGCTCAAAATGCGGCCTGGACAAAGAACAGCGACTGACCATGGAGCTTGTCTCCAGAGTAGTCAAAGCAATAACAGGGCTTACCGGACCAAGCTGTTGCAAGGCCTACGTCCGAGTCTCCCTCGAAGTTGCCATTGTTTTTCTGGAAGAACATTTTCCTCTCAGACTAGCCAGTCAAGACAGAGCAATCTGTCAGCACATGACAAGACACCCCCATGGCTGCAGAAAGACAAATTGCCCCTATTATCCTGTGGATCAGTGCAAATTTAGAACAGAAGTTAAAGGATAAGATTTGGATGGGGGGGAGTAAATTTGGTCGCGAACGGGCCCCGTACTGGGCAGTCTGACACACGGACCGAACGACCACCGATTTCGCGGATGAATCCGCTCCTACATGGAAAACGATATCCGGGGAGGACTCCCACGCCAGCAGGTCGATCCGGATGTTAGGTAACTGGAAGACATGGGATAGCTGCAAACACCACGGGACCAGGTAGGAGCGGTTTCAATCGCGAACAGGAACCCCTCACTACGCAACCCAGTCATGCAGACAGCAACTGCTCCGATTTCGCGAATGAATTCGCTCCTACAGGGCAATGGTAGGTAACGGGTAGACATGGATAACTGCAAACACCACGGGACCAGGTAGCGGTTTCAACCGCGAACAGGAACCCCTCACTACGCAAACCAGTCATGCAGATGGCAACTACACCGATTTCGCGAATGAATTCGCTCCTACAGGGCAATGGTAGGTAACTGGAAGACATGGATAGCTGCAAACACCACGGGACCAGGTAGGAGCGGTTTCAACCGCGAACAGGAACCCCTCACTACGCAACCCAGTCATGCAGACAGCAACTGCTCCGATTTCGCGAATGAATTCGCTCCTACAGGGCAATGGTAGGTAACGGGTAGACATGGATAACTGCAAACACCACAGGACCAGTTAGGAGCGGTTTCAACCGCGAACAGGAACCCCTCACTACGCAACCCAGTCAAGCAGACAGCAACTGCTCCGATTTCGCGGATAAACCAGCTCCCACAACTGTCGAGTTGGTCTGCACACTACGGCTGCAGAATTAATGACAAGAAGCATGGAAGAGGTGAGACATTCCCCTGTCTCTCCTCTTCCATGCTTGCTTAAAAGGAAGATCCTATCACCAGCATGCCGGCTGTGAGGATATAATAGCCGAAGCCGATGAGAAGCAGACCGCTTACCATACGTATTGCTGTTGGATGCGCATTTACGACTCGAATTTTCTGCCGAAACGACTGTGAGGCATAACCTGCCAGCAACATTGGGATGGAAAATCCCAGAGAATAAAAAGCGAGCAGGATCAGCCCGGAAACAAGCTGGTCCTGTGTTGCCACCAGTGCCAACACGCCGGAAAGCATGGGGCCGACGCAGGGGATCCAGATAATACCGAGTGTAATGCCCAGTATCAATCCTGACCATTTCCCCTTACTTTCAAACTTCTGGGCCTTGTAGAAAAAAGTGAACTTTTTAAAGATATTGATTCCAACCAACATTGAGAGGCCAAAAAGAATAACCACAACACCAACCACTTTTTCCACTGTCGGCATAACCCCGGCGACGGCCCCGGCGAAAAGGGAGGTGATCACACCCATCATAATAAAGCTGAAACTGAGGCCGGCAACGATGAGCAGCGGCCGATACTTGTGGTCATCACTGGTCCCGGTAACGATGATCGGTACCATTGGCAGGACGCAGGGAGATGCTATGGAAGCAAATCCTGCGAAGGTGACCATAAAAAGAGTCGTTATGCTAAGTTCTAATGGCATCATATTGTTATGATTGTGGGATGGATTGGATCAAGAGACGGATATCGTCAATGCGTTTTACCCCAGGAGACATGCGCTTGATTTCCTTGCCGCTTGCGTCTGCCAGAAGGAGCGTAGGTAAGGCTCGGATACCATACTGATAAAAGATATCCCGATCAGCAGGAACAGAGGTCTTGACATACTGGATATCTACTTTTCCACTGAGTTCGTTTGCCATGTCGCCCAGGATAGCATCCTGCATACGGCATGGTCCTCCGTCAGGGTTTAGAAAAAAAACAAGTTTAAAGGTAGCCGCTTGCTGAACTGTTTCCGGAACGGCCAAGGAAGCCGTGGGTTGTGATTCTGCCGCAACGGAATTGGAAGGCGTACCTGTCTGCTCGTCACTGGAACAGGCAGTAATAAAAAAGAACAAAAAGATAAAAATGGAATATTTCAAAATAGTTGACCTTGGAAATGTAAATTTAATCTTATATAGCGTTGCCGTTTGCCTAAACTTACTCTATTTTCTGGTTATTTTCCAGGACCTGCAAGTGACAATATAAACATAGCCGTCACCTTGTCAAGAAAACAACTAAATGCTTAAATAGACTGAGCTCGTCAAAAGAATAACAGGCTGATATTACACAAAAATACAGCACGTAAAGATTCACCTGGACAAGATTTCCAGCTGCTTTCACTTCATTTCCCCTCCAAGTTTCCGATGAATGGTTTTACGATTAATACCAAGCAGAGAAGCACTCTTTTGTTTATTACCGTTGCATTTGTCCAGGATATATTTGATATATTTCATTTCCATATCAGCCAGGGACATTACCCGAGCAAATGAAAAATCTTCCTGTTCCTGACGCACAGCAAGCATCTCCCGCGGTAAATCATGTAGAGAGATCTCCTCACCTTCTACAAGAACAACACAACGCTCAATCACATTTTCAAGCTCACGAATATTGCCAGGCCATGGGTAATCGAGAAAGAAGCGCAATACTTCTCTGGACACTTTCACTTTTTTTCCATCCCGTTCATATCGATTCAAGAATTCTCTGATCAAGAGTGGGATGTCCTCCCGTCGTTCTCTGAGCGGGGGCACTTCTATTTTAAAAATATTTAATCGGTAATAGAGATCTTCCCTGAAACGTCCGCCATCGACCTCATCTTTCAAGTTTTTGTTTGTTGCAGCTATAACCCGCGCATGGACGGGAAAGGAACCATTCGAACCAACCGGTCTTATCTGTCTGTCCTGCAGCACCCGTAATATCTTTGCCTGAAGAGCCAAGGGCATTTCACCAATTTCATCCAACAGAATCGTGCCATCAGCAGCCTCCACGAACAATCCTTTTTTATCAGACGCAGCATCAGTAAAGGCCCCTTTGACATAGCCAAACAGCTCACTCTCCAGAAGCCCTTCCGGGATTGCCGCACAGTTAACCGGCACAAAAGGTTTATCTTTTCTGATGGAAGTATGATGAATGGACCTGGCAACAACTTCTTTCCCTGTGCCAGTATCCCCTTCAAGCAGAATATTCCCGGAGGTGTCGGCAATTTTTTCAATAAACCGAAAAAGTCTGTGCATGGAGGGACTCTTGCCGATCAGATCATGGAGGCTATGATGCCCCTTGGTGATCTGCTCCAGTTCCTCTATCTTACGGCGCATTGCCAATTCGCCTGCCGCTTTTCCCACCGAGATCAGGAGTTGATCCATCTTAAAGGGCTTAATGATGTAATCGTAAGCACCACGATTCATCAATTTGATAACATCATCAATATCACCAAATGCGGTGATCAGAATAACAAAAGGTTTTACTGTCGCTCTTGTACCTATTTTATCCAACAGGGTAATGCCATCCATAACCGGCATCTTAAGATCTGAAACAATAATAGGGAAAGCTCGCTCTTCAAGCCTGTCTAAGGCCTCCTTTCCATTGGCAGCCGTGCTAACAATATATCCACGCTCCGAAAGAATTTCCTCGATAAAATCACGCATATCCTGGTCATCTTCAACCACAAGAATATGAATTTTTTTTGCTTCATCCATAAACATCAGGTATGAATTTTTTTCAATCGCCCAGGTGGTTGGGCTGTCAGCGATACCCCACCAACTTCAAGATTGATGGCGTTGAAGTTGCAGGCCTTACTACAGGCAAGGCAGGTGATGCAGTCCATATCTTCAGGTGACTCGTTAAAGCGTACACCCATCGGACAAACACTATGGCAGGCTTTACACTGGGTACATCTTACAGGATCAAGGCGCAGCTTCACCAGTTTTATCTTACTGAACAACCCATAGAAGGCCCCAAGAGGACAAGCTGTGCGGCAAAAAGGCCGACTGGCCAAAACGGACCAGACAACAAAGAATATAAGAAAGAAAAGCTTGTTGAAAAATAACAGGCCAATGTTTGCTCGAAGGGCAGGTTGCAGAATAAGCATGGGAAGCCCAGCCTCTAACGTGCCTGCCGGACATAAATACATGCAAAACCATGTATGTCCGAAGCCAAACTCATCAACCACAAAGAGGGGCAAAAGAATGACCATAAAAAGCAACAGTCCATATTTTATATAGCGTAACGGACGCCAGACACCAAACTTTGGTGAAGGGATTTTATGAAGAAGCTCCTGAAAGAGCCCAAAAGGACAGGCCCATCCACAAACCATACGCCCAACAAAGCTCCCGATTGCCCCCATGGCCCCAACGACATAAAACCCAACGAAGAATTGACCATTCTCGAGGCTCAAGCGAACCCCTGCGATGAGTTGCTGCAGCGCACCAAGAGGGCAATAGCTTGTCGCAGCCGGGCAGGAGTAGCAATTAAGCCCTGGTGAACAAATCACCTTTAACGGACCCTGGTAGATGCCTCTCGTAACCGGGAAATTCCAATACCCATTTGTAAGAAGAAAGAACAGGGCCTGGACCCACTTACGAACAAAATCCATAAACTAGCCTATACCTATGCAGGATAAACAAATCTGTGTTGCCTGCTCGAGGACGCGTGCAGGCTCTCCCAAACTGATTCCGATTGCCCCAAGGACCAGGAATAGAAAGATTGCAGCCAAAGGAAGGATCCGAACCTTTTCTGCCTTAGATTTTTTTTTCGTATTCATCACTGTTCAATATATCTCATCAGCATCTGGACAAATCCGGGCGAGTCCCATTTGGCAGGGCCAATGAATTTTTCTCGAAGCACTCCCTGCTTATCAACTATAAAGGTCTCAGGCACTCCGGTTAGTCCATACTTTTGACCAACCGTATTAGACTGATCATCAAGAATCGGCATGGTAATACCAAATTTTCCGGTAAAATTATCAGCCAATGCCGGATCATCCCTATTGAGTACTGCCAGCATTTTAAATTTATCTTGCGGTAGCATGGTGTAAAGCCGCTGCATAGAGGGCATCTCCTCGCGACAGGGTGGACACCAGGTTGCCCAGAAATTCACAAAGACCACCTGTCCCTTCAGTTCGGAGAGTGTCCATGTTTTTCCGTTTCTATCAACAAGGGTGAAATCCGGGGCCGGCTGCCCAACTTCTGCCAGTATTGGCGCCTGCCCGCAGGAAACAGCGAACAGGGGTAGGCAACACACCATGAGTAAAAATGCTATTTTTTTCATTATAATCTGTGACCTCTAAAAAAGTTCATGCAGGCAGAGTTGATTAATTGGAATACGTTGCCCTGACCTCATCCTGAACCAGTTCCTGTAACTGTTGATAACCAAAGGTTTGCAGCGGTTTCCCATTAACAAAATATCCTGGTGTCTTGTGAACGTTAAGTGTTTTGGCATCGGCAAGATCTTGTTCAATACGTTTAGCAATTGCAGGATCATGCATATCTTTTTTAAGTTGCGCTATATCGAGTCCTGCCTGAGGCAAAAATTGCCATATCAGTTGAGGTTGCGGGTTACTGTGACTGGCCCAGTATGGTTGTGACTTAAACATAATATCCAAAGTCTCCCAGTATTTCCCCTGTTTTTTTGATGCCTCCAGAATCGTGACAAAATAATCAGCGCCATCGTGAAATGGGGCATAGCGAAGAACAAGTTTAATTTTACCGGGATTGGCGGCCATCATTTGCTTAATAAAAGGAGCAAAAGCTGCACAGGTTTCACACGCTGGATCCATAAACTCTACGATATAGACCTTCGCATCATCGCTGCCAAGTATCTGCGAATGCTCTCTTACAAAAGTTGCTGCGTTTTCTTTGGCCATAAAACCAAATTTTTCAGCCTGTTTTTCTTTATAATAGGAACTGGCAAAGAGAAACACAAAAATCAACACAAGACTTGAAACTCCAAACATCACATATTTCACTTGGACATCCTCCTCTTAAAGATAAGTAATAGAGCTATTATTGTTGAAAATGAAAGCAAAGAAAGCATTGGTATGGTCAAAAAACCGAAAAGATTTATGTATTCTTCTGTACACGAAACTCCCTGAGCGCACGGCTGGATATTCTCCGGAATAATTCCGGAATAGAGCAAGGTATGATACGCTGCCGTCAACCAGCCTGCTATGGCAAGAGGAAGCGCATACTTCACAACCCGCTTATCAAGAGGGAAGAGCCCTGCTGCTAAAATAATGACCAAAGGAAACAGGCATATTCTCTGGTACCAGCACAAAACACAGGGAGCAAACTCCATGACATAGCTAAAAAAGAGACTTATCGTAGTTGATACACTGACTACGAGCCAACAGAGAAAAAGAATAGTCCAGTTTGTATTGGACGTTTGATCAGACTGAGACATTGTAGCGATTCTCCAACGTTGAGTGACAGGATTAAAAAGTGATCAGATCTTTTTCAATCAGCAAGAGATATGCCAGGAAAGAAAACAACAGAAAGTTGGCTGAAAACATATTGCCGCCGCCCCTTGGCTGCAGTTTTACTCCAACAAAAATTGTTGAGGAATGGCCTCGCAAAAGATTTTGTACATACTCCAACAAAGAGAAGGCGGGACAAAACAGGCCACAGTGGGACAATATATCCCACAGAGCTTTGATTCAGAAGGATGATACTTACACCTCTGTTTGCACCTTCTCTACTTGTGCATCAGGTGTCACAGGAGAACGGGGAAATTGGAAAATGAATCGTGCTCCTGTGTAAAAATCAGTATCAACCGTTATTCGCCCCTGATGCTCTTGCACAATATTGGTCACCATGTACAAGCCAAGCCCCGTCCCCTCTCCCACATCTTTTGTTGTAAAAAAAGGATCGAAAATCCTGTCCCGTATGTCCGGCGCTATCCCGGGTCCATCATCTTCATAGACAACCAGGATTTCCTGAGTGTTTTGTGTATCACCTGTGCTTGTAATTCGTATTGTTCCACCAGCCTGCAAGACATGAAAGGAATTAAACATCAGATTCACAAAAAGTTGGCGCATACTATCTTCATCTGCCATCATACTGTTTTCAGAAAGACTCACCTCTATTTCTATGTGAGGATGTGTTTTACGCTGCCTCAACTGACAAAGTGAAAATGCCTCATGAATAACCTTTTCAAGATTAATTTTATCAAAATGCGCAGCAGGCTTCCTGGAAAAAGCGAGTAACTGCTGCATCGTTTTTGTGATACGCTCCGATTGACGAATGATGCTCTGCAGGTTTCCAGCTCCAGGGTGCTCTGCAGTTATCTTACCCAACAGATGCTCAGCACGTCCGCTGATTACGTTTAAGGGAGTACCTATTTCATGGGCCAAGCCACTGGCCAACTGCCCAATAGAAGCAAGCTTATCTGTATGCCTCAGTTTCCTCTCAAGATTAATCTTTTCAGCAAACAGCTGTTCTTTCGTCTTATTTTGTTGTTCAATATTGTAGGCCATACGATTAAATTCTTCGATCAAATCATCAAGCTCTTGTACTCCACTTTTTTCAATCCTCAGACCAAGGTCGCCATGGCCTAATTTCTCCGCAGCCTCCTGCAATTTGGCAATGGGCCGGGAGATGCTCCAACGGCTAATAAAATAGATGAGCACACCAAGCAAAAAGGCTGTCAACAGGACAAAAATAATAAATTTGCGTACAAACCCTGCCAGATTTTTATTGATCTGATCGAGAGACAACAAAATCTCCACAGCACCCTGAAGTTCACCACCACTATTTATAATTGGACTAATCACTGAAAAATACTCAGATGAGCCGTCTTGAATAAACTCTTCACGGCTCCCCGTTAGTATTCCATTGAGTTCTCTCGTCTTGTGAGGAGCTATCTTGGTTATTCCGTGCTCAAAGGAAAAATCCATGAGATCACCCTGGCTATCATAGATATTGATCAACAGATTATTGATATCTTGCCCATGCGGCATCACTGCGTGAATTAATTCCCCAATTCGCTGATGCTGATCGTCCATATGGTAATACTTGAACGTTGTAGCCAAGATACTTGCCAGAGTACCTGCTTCCGCTCTCACCTCGCTCATCAACTGGAAGCGCTCATCACGCACAGAGATATACCCCATTCCGACAGATGTCAGAATGAGTAATGTGGAAATAGAGAGAATAAGCCTGGTAGATATTTTCATCTTTCACAACACCTTAGACAACCAACTTTTAAAGAGAGACGGGCTAGCCTAGCAGTCGACATTTCTCAAAGAAATTACCTCAAACAGTCACATCCTATTATGCATTTTTCATTCCCAGTTGTGAGTTGAGTGCTGTTTGAGTGGCCCACTCTTTACCCAGGAGCGGTTTCAGCCACGAACAAGCCAATACAAGGTTCAATCTACAAGATTCAACCAGCACAAAACAGACAAAAGAATCGCAGCAAGCCCTGTTCTCAGACAAATCCACTCCTCTAGGAAAAATACAACTTCTGCACCTTTCCCCCCTATACCACAACGTATCCCCTTGCAGATATAAGAAAAATGGAAACCGCCTGCAAGAGAATCACTTTGCCCCTCTACAGAAACAATAAAAAAGAAAGTTGCATCTTTGGTGGTTCTTCGCCTACCATACTGATAACATAAATTATTTTTATCAGCAGGTACTCTTTTATGGAGAAAATCAAAGTCATCTCTCTTGTTTTTGTTTTTTTTGCCTTCGCTCTCTTTCCCGGCCATGCACTGTCTCAAACAGATGATGACCAGCATGCGAATCATTTTTTCTTCGCAGTCTCTGCCATGGTCTCCCCTGCTCAGACCCTGACACACTTTGCCGAGTTTCGTGATTATCTGGAAGAAAAACTTGGAAGCCACGTCCACCTGAAACAGCGCCGCACCTATGAAGAGATCAACACACTCCTCCAGAATGCAACTGTACAAATGGCCTTTACCTGTACAGGCGGGTACCTTGCCGGACGACAGGCCTTTGGTCTGGAGGTCCTGGCAGTACCTGTGGTCGAGGGAAAGACCGCCTACCAGTCCTACATCATTACCTCAAAAAACAACCCGGCTAACGGCCTTGACGAACTTCGAGGACAGACCTTTGCCTTTACCGATCCCCTGTCGCTCAGCGGCCGCATATATCCGGTGGCGGCAATCAACACCATGGGCTACACGACAGACAGCTTTTTTAAAAAAACATTTTATACGGAAAGTCATGACAAATCCATTGAGGCCGTTGCCACCGGACTTGCTGATGGGGCTGCTGTGGACAGTCTGATTTTTGACGCCCTGTATGAACTGCCGAATTCTTTTGCTCAACAGGTTCGTATCATCCATAAATCCATTGAGTTCGGCATGCCGCCGGTGGTGGTAACCCCGGACCTTAACAAACAAAAAAAACGTACTCTTCTCAAGGTATTACTCGGCATGGCTAATGATTCCCGCGGTCAAATCGTACTCCAGCATATCGGAATGGATGGTTTTGCCATTCCCTCGCCGGATCTGTACCATTCGGCAATTCTACTGCGCAGACAACTGAAAGAATAGTCACTGAAATAAAGGAGAACAAAAAACATCATGGTGCTGCATTGGTATGACCGTATTGCGGTACGTCTGTCAGCCTCGATAGTGGCCGTTATTGTAGTGACAGCCCTGTCCGTTGCCACCCTGATCCTGCGCGATGAAAAGCGCATCCTGCAGGAAGATTTACGGATTCGGGCCTTACAATTGGGCGAAATCATGCCAAGGCAGCTCATAGAACCCCTGCTCTATGACGAATATTATGCACTCTACAGCCTCATTCAATCATACCTGGAATCAAAGGAGAGTTTTCTTGTCTATGGTGAGATCTATAATGACCAGAAAGAACTTATTCTTGCACGAGAGCGGAAAACTTTTCAACGAATGCCCATATCTTCTTTCGATCTCGTCCAAGAGCAGGCCATTTTCCTCCGGGACTTTACAGAAGCAGATAAAGAGCATCCTCTGGATCTCCTTATCCCTATAACCTCCAAACAACTTGGTGTAGCGGGGTATCTCCGTTTGGGTATTTCAGTGCAGCCACTTTTCAATACTTTGCGCACCTCCCAACGAAAGGTCTGGGCAGTGACCGGAGTTATTGTAATTGTCGGTATTTTGGTCGCGTTATGGATGGCCAGAAAGCTGATCCATCCGATACTGCTGCTCAATCGTGCCGCTTACAGGGTCGGTGAGGGTGATTTCGGCACAGCAATTCCAGAGAGAGGTGTTGGGGAAATAGGTGAACTGGCAACCACTTTCAATACCATGTCCCACCAGCTCAAAGAACTGGTAACCGCCATCAGATCGGCCCAGGAAAATCTGGTGCGTACGGAAAAGCTATATGCTCTGGGTGAATTTTCCACTGGCCTGGCACATGAGATCAAAAATCCACTGACCTCAATCAAGATGTTGATCCAGCGTGCCGGGGAACAGGAAGAGCCGCTGCAAGGGGAAGACCTTGAGGTGATAATAGAAGAACTGGACAGGATCGATTACACAGTCAGTCGCTTCCTTCGTTCTGCACGGCAATCCGAAATGGCCTTCACCAACACCGACATCAACAGTCTGGTTAAGGATGTCCTGGCCATCACAGGACCAAAAATTGAAAAATCAGGGATCCATATCGAAAAAAAGTTAGAGGAAAATCTTGCGCCACTGCGAGTTGACGGAGCCAGTATCAAGCAGGTCCTGATGAACGGTATCTTAAACGCCCTGCAGGCTATGCCGTCAGGAGGGGAACTTTCCATAAGCACCGCTCTCACCGATAACACCCTGCAATGTACCATTTCTGATACAGGCAATGGTATATCTGAAGAAAACCTAAAGCATATTTTCGACCCCTTCTTCACCACCAAAGAAGACGGTACCGGCATGGGTCTGGCTGTGGCCTGGAATATTGCCCAGCAGCATGGCGGACACCTTGATATTGTTTCCCGTAAACACGAAGGAAGCTCACTCATACTCATCCTACCCTATGACAACCCTACTCATTGTTGATGATGAAAGATCGGTCCGTTACGCCTTTGAACGGACCTTTGGCGATGAACACACCATCCGTACCGCCGAAAACGGAAGAGAGGCCGTCGAGGCTGTTGGCAGAGACGAACCGGATGCCGTGCTCATGGATATTCGCATGCCGGATATGGACGGATTGAAAGCGCTGGCAATCATCAAAGGAAATCATCCCCACCTGCCAATAATCATGGTGACCGCCTTTGCCGATTCCACTTCCGCCATGCAGGCCATGAAAGACGGTGCCTTTGACTATGTCACCAAACCCTTTGACAATGATGAGCTGCGCCTGGTTATTGACAAAGCGCTTGGCTCCAGCAGAATACAGGCAATACTCCACTGCAGTTGCGACAAACAGTGGAACGATGCATCAAAAAATCGGCAATGCATTGTCGGCTCCAGCCCAGAGGTTTTAAATATGTGCAAGAAAATCGGAAAGATAGCAGGATCTGATCTCCCGGTTCTCGTCACCGGGGAGACAGGTGTAGGGAAAGAGCTAACCGCCCGAGCTCTCTTGCAGCACAGTTCACGTAAAGAAGCGCCATTCATAGTGGTGAATTGTGCTTCTCTGCCTGATGAACTGGTGGAAAGTGAGCTGTTCGGGTATGAAACTGGTGCCTTTACCGGTGCAAGTAGACAGCGAATCGGCCGTTTTGAGCAGTGTGATAAGGGGACCCTGTTTCTTGATGAAATCGGTGAACTCCCACTTGGTGCTCAGGCCAAAGTCTTACGGGTCCTCCAGGACGGTACCTTCGAGCGACTGGGCAGTAACAAACAGTTAACCACAGATGTACGACTCATAGCCGCCACCAATCGGAATCTTGAACAAATGACTGCTACAGGCCAGTTTCGCCCTGATTTGTTGCACCGGATCAACGTGCTGACCATTGCAATACCGCCACTTAGGCAACGGATCACAGACCTGCCTGACCTGATCCTCTACTTTCTTTCTCGTTATGGTCGCCAGGTCTCTCCACCGGTGGAAGGGATCAGTGACGAGGCCCTGGAAAAACTCTCCAACTACTCCTGGCCAGGCAACATCCGGGAACTTGAAAATACCATCCGCCGGGCCATTGTCCTGGTCAAGTCTAACGTTCTTGCAGTTGAGGACTGTGTTCTCCAAAACCAGTCGGAACCTGCAGATGATTTTGCGCAGGTCATCGGCAAACAGATCGACAAACTTATCAAGGGGGATGAATCACGTCCCTACCGATATCTGATATCCGAAGTTGAGCAGATCCTGATCAAAAAAGCGCTTGATCTCTGTGACGGTAACCAGGTCCAAGCCGCCAATCTGCTCGGCATTAATCGAATGAC
>JAQYVF010000113.1 GCA_030145625.1 Desulfocapsa sp.
ATACTTCGGACTCAGGGAAAAACCTTTCTCCATTGCCCCGGACCCCAGATATCTTTATATGAGCGAGTTGCACAGGGAAGCCCTGGCTCATCTCCTCCATGGGATCTCCAGTGACGGCTGTTTCATCCTTTTGACTGGGGAGGTCGGTACCGGCAAGAGCACACTTTCTCTTTGTCTCCTCGAGCAGATTGAGGAGAAGACCGATGTAGCCCTGGTCGTCAATGCTCACCTGACGGTTCTTGAACTCCTCAGAACCATCTGTGATGAGCTGGACATTCCCCTGAGTGAGGAGGAACAAGATATCACTTTCTATATGGATAGTCTTAACCACTATCTTCAGGGCGCTCATGCCAGAGGACGGAATACGGTTCTGCTTATTGATGAGGCGCAGACCCTGAGCCTTGACCTTCTGAAACAGCTCAGTCTCTTGACCAATTTAGAGTTTGATGGGAAAAAATTGTTGAAGATTGTCCTTCTCGGACAGGCCGAATTAAGACATATTCTGGAAAAAAACGGTGTTGATCAGATCAGTGAGCGCATTACCTCCCGTTACCATCTGTTGCCACTGGAACGTGCGGATGTTTTTGCTTATATCCGTCATCGTCTGGCAGTGGCCGGGGAAAAAGGAAAAATATTTTCTGAGGCGGCTCTTTCCAGGGTCTATGAGTTAAGTCAGGGGATTCCTCGCTTGATCAATGTTCTTTGTGATCGAGCCTTACTCGGTGCCTTTGAGGAAAAAAAGTATCTGGTCAATGAGGAAATCGTTGAGCAGGCGGCCAGAGAAGTGTTTGGAGATGTGGGAGGGCGGAGAGAGGAAAGCCGGTTGACCCCTTTGGTTTTATTTGTTTCTTTTCTTTTTGTACTTGGTGCTGGGGGGATTGGATTTTATTTTTTCAGAGAGCCTCCCCAGCCACCGATGATTTTGCCTGCAGAGAATCAGGTAGAAAAGAAGGGACTTGAGTCCGTACCTGTGCCTGCTCTTCTTCTGTTATCTTCTGTCTCCATTGTCTTTGATCTTGAGGAAGAGGCAGCAGTGATTGATTCTGGGTTTCGTCGGCAGCCGGAAGATGCACCAGTGGCGGAATCGCCACCTGAGTTGGAAAAACGAACCGGAACAACGATACGGATAGTTCCGCTGGAGATCAGTGAGTAACAAAATCCATTTGTTCTCTGTGAACACTTGCTGATTTTTTGGTGGACGGGCAAAAGAACCCTTGAATATTTTGTTATGGTCTCTGTTGTTAAAGCATTGGAACAGCCCGGGAAGGAACTAAAAGAAGGAAGGGGACCGGGCTGTAAGTCCTTGGCTTTTTTGTCGAGAGGGCTTCTGGTGTCAGGGCATCAACAATTTGTATTGCAGGTGAAGCTGTTTTGAGTTTTTTAAGTGATCGATTTTTTTCCTGGTTTAATTATCAGTCTTATTCCGCTCAACTTCTTTTTACAGGGCTGTCGGCTTTTGTCTGTGCTGTGATTTTTGCAGGATTCCTGTTGTGGCTGTGGTTCCGGATGAGGACAAACAGTACTCTTGAGCGCCAGGCTGTCATGGCAGCTCTTGAAAAGAAAGGATTGGAAGAGCGTATCACGGCAGGAGTTCTGGTACGAGACAATCTTGGTCAGCAATGTGATCAACTGGCTGCTGAAAAAGTGACTCTTGTGGAAGAGAATCGCTCTCTTTATAGAGAACTCAGTTCTGCCCAGGGACGTCTGGAACAGATGAGCCAGCTTCGCAATGAAGGTGAGGAGCAGCGAAAACAGATTCGGGAACTTCAGGAACGGGATGCTGAGCAGAGAAGCGTTAATGCCAGGTTGCAGACTCGGATAGAGCAGGAAAAACTGCGATCAGAAGAACAATTGACTCTCCTTGGGCAGGCGCGGGAGCAACTGCGCCTGCAGTTTGCAGAACTTGCCCAAAATATTCTGGAAGAAAAAAGCGTACATTTCAGCAGGCATAGCCAGGAAAAAGTCGGAAACCTGCTTGCTCCCCTTCATGAACAGTTATCCTCTTTTCAGAAAAAGGTGGATACTATCCATCTCAGTGAGAGCAAGGATCGGGCAGCCCTGCAACGGGAAATAGAGTCGTTGCGGACCCTGAATCAGCAGATCAATAAAGAAGCGATCAATCTGACCAGGGCCTTGAAAGGGGACACGCGGGTGCAGGGGAGTTGGGGGGAACTGGTACTGGAAAGGGTCCTGGAACAGTCGGCCCTGCGCAAAGGAATTGAATATGAAACCCAATCAGTGCTCCGTGACCGGGAAAATCGTCTGCAGCGACCTGATGTGATTATCCATCTGCCTGAGGGGCGTGATGTCATCGTTGACTCCAAGGTTTCTCTTTCTGCCTGGGAACGGTATGTGAATTGTGATGATGAAATCAAAAAGACTGCCTTTCTCAGTTCTCATGTGAGGGCGGTACGGGAACATGTCAAACTTCTGGGGGAAAAGGATTACGGCTCCTTAAACGGAGTGCGTACCCTGGATTTTGTCCTCATGTTTATGCCGGTGGAGGCAGCCTTTGTCGGTGCCTTTCAGGCAGATGATCGCTTGTTCGGGGAGTCCGTTGCCAAAAAGATTATCCTGGTCAGTCCCACCACTCTCCTGGCAACTCTCAGGACTATTGAGAGTATCTGGCGTTATGAACAGCAGAGTCGAAATACCAGAGAAATTGCAGAGCGGGCAGCAGCGCTCTATGATAAATTCTGCTCCTTTGCCGAAGATATGGAGCGCATGGGAAAACAGATGCATGCGCTCCAGACCAGTTATGATAGTGCCATGCTGCGCTTAACTCGGGGACGAGGGAACCTGGTTTCACAGGTGGATCGTTTTCCCCAACTTGGGGTTAAGGTCAAAAAAACCATTCCCGCTTCAATTGCTGACCAGACAGATTTTCAGAATCTCTCATGCTAAAGGGAGTAATGAGGAGAAACCTTCAGGTATAGAAAAGTTTTTCACTTATAAAAAAGCCCCCCCCCCCTTGCAGATAACAGTAATCATTATTGTCTTTACAAAGTTTGTAAAATGGTACATAGTATGGTTTATAAAAATTGAGCAGGGAGATTCTAAACAGGATTTGTCAAGACAGTGGAGGAGAATTATGTGCCAGGAAGTAAGAAGAACATGCAGTTGTGGGCAGAAGGATGCAACATTTCATCTTCGCGATAATGTTATGGGCCAGGAGGTGATTGACCGACTCTTTTGTCCCTCCTGTTCGGGTAAGCAAGCCCTTGACCAGCAAACAATGGTGGACGACAATGGCTGGGTTATCGAGTATGACATGGATATCGCCAGGATGTTTGCCATTACCAAATTGACCATGGATCCCGCCCATGTAAATCCTCAATTCATCTTTGATCAAGGCTATGCAACCTGGCGTGAAATGTACCCAGGTGAAACTGCAGACATTGTCGATGAACGGGATAAAATCATTGCCATGCAGGAAAGTAACCCAAAAGAGTATTTAACAGCTATCAACTCCTGGGCCGTTGAACGGATTAAACGCTTAAAAGAAGCGGGCTGGCGTAAGGCTCAGCTGGCCTGACAAGAGTGCAAAGCTTGAAAATGCCCGAACAGGAAACTGTTCGGGCATTTTTTATTTTCATGAAAAGCATTGGAGCATATTCGGTTCATCTTAAACGTATCAACAAGGGTGATGTGTAATGAAGGAATCAGATAAGGTGTGCAGGGAAATGTTTATCGGTATCAGGATGGTGCTTTGGGTGTTGTGCTGTGTTTTTCTTTCGGGGCTTATGGTTTCCTCGGGAACTGCTGCGATCAGCAGGGGCGAGGTAACAGCACAGGGTGAAATTCAGAACCAGGAGTGGATCGGAGATTATGAGGAGATGGTGCAGGACCGGATCATTCGTGTCCTAATCCCCTACAGCAAGACCTTTTATTTCTTAGATGGCGCCATGCAGCGAGGCTTGAGCTATGAGGGCGCAAAGACGTTTGAAAAATATGTCAATGCTCGTCATAAAACCAGGCATCTGAAAATTCATGTGGTGGTTATTCCCACTGCACGCGAAAAATTGCTGTCTCATCTCAATAAAGGCCTTGGCGATATTGTTATGGGAAATCTGACCATCACCGATGAGAGAAGGAAGCTGGTGGCTTTTTCAGATCCCTTCCTGAAAGATGTTGATGAAGTGATCGTCACCGACAAGAAGGGCCCAGCACTGACAAATATCTTTGATTTGGCGGGAAAAGAGATCTATGTTCGTAAATCAAGCAGCTATTATGGAAGCCTGCTTCGACTTAATGAGGTATTGGCATCCACTGAAAAGACACCGGTGAAAATAGTTTTTGCAGATGAGAATCTGGAGGATGAAGATTTGCTGGAGATGTTGAATGCCGGCCTGCTGCCCATGCTGGTTGTGGATAAACATAAGGCTGAATTCTGGGGAAAGATTTTTGACAATATCAAGATTCATTTGAACATTAAAGTCAATTCCGGTGGAAGTATAGCCTGGGCATTTAGAAAAAACAGCCCGGAATTAGAAAAAGTTATCAATGAATTTGTCAGGAAAAATAAAAAGGGGACACTGCACGGCAACATAGCTTTTAATCGATACCTGAAAGAGACAAAGTATGTAACCAATGCAAATCAGACAGAAGATCGGAAGCGTTTTATGGAGATGGTGGAATATTTTAAAATCTATGGGAAGAAATATGATTTTGATCATCTCATGCTTGCTGCCCTTGCTTATCAGGAGTCACGTTTGGATCAGAAGGCCAAGAGTCATGTCGGCGCTGTTGGGGTAATGCAGATCCTGCCCTCCACAGCCAAAGATAAGAATGTTGGCATTAACAATATTCATGAGGTTGAGGCTAATATCCATGCAGGTACCAAGTATTTGCGTTTTATGATAGACCGTTATTTTAAAGACGATTCTATTAATAAGATCAACAAAATGCTCTTTTCTTTTGCTTCTTACAATGCCGGACCGGCCAAGGTTGCACGATTACGCAGGGAGGCCGCCAAAATGGGCCTGGACCCGGATGTCTGGTTTCATAATGTGGAGGTGGTGGCTGCTAAGCGTATAGGCCGGGAAACGGTCCAGTATGTCAGTAACATCTATAAATATTATGTGGCATACAGGCTGCTCGCTAAGCAGGAGAAATTGTAACGGACAGGTGGTGATAGGATTGGCAGAGGCGTTATCAAAACGCCTCTGCCATGATCAGACTTTTGAGCCGAAGCTCTGCATGGTGGCCACCTCAATGGCGAGATCCGTTCTGGCATTCATGTCCATCTCTCTGCCCTTTTTTTTGCACCAGAGCGGGAAGGTCACGGGATCAATGAAGACCTTCATCACCACGTCCCCTGCAGCTTCTATCTGCGTCACCATTTTCTCAGCCCTTTCCAGCCAATCATCATAGCTTTGAGGGAGCAGGTGGCTATCGGTGAACATTCTATGGAGTTGTTCCCAGTCTTCTTCCTTGTACCAGACCATGGCCTGGATGGTTGGTGCTTGATTTTCTGAGTTTGCTTCGTTTTTCATACGTGTACCTTTTGTAAGGGATATTATTTTGTATTTATATAGTTGGCTGATGCACAAAAAGTTAAGCTTAGCAGATCCTTTTTCAATAAAACACTCTTTTTTCCATCTGTAATTGCCTTTAGGGTACCTTGAAAAATTAGAATTTTCGTTCAAAATTGAGGCATGAAAAAATTTTACCGCAGGCATGTGCTCGATATTCTGAGAATAAAATTTTTATCATAACGAAGAGTTTGGGCGAAAAGGCAATTTTGCAAGGTGGCCTTTAGTCGTTTGTTTGGATAAGCTGAGATAATAATTCGACTGCTTTTTAAGGAGTTGAGAAAACATTGAAACTGAAAATCGGTGCCTGTGATACTGCTGTGAATAGGGTGTACAACTGCTTGAATACCTGGAGGTATAATGAAATCGCGAATCTATTGGCTTGTTCTCTTCCTTTTTTTCTCTGTTCTCTCTGCAACAGCTTCAGCCTCGGAGCAGGCCGACAGTCTATTTCAATATTCAACAATTAATGGACTGCTTAACGGTTTTTACGATGGCGATTTAACTTTTGCGACCTTGTCTGCCAACGGTGATATGGGCCTGGGGACTTTCAATCATCTGGATGGGGAAATGGTGGCCTTGGATGGGAGATTTTATCAGGTTAAGATGGATGGTACCGCTTATCCGGTGAATGTGGATCAGAAAACACCTTTTGCTGTTGTCACCCATTTTGATGTTGACCAGGGTGCTGTCTTGCCGAGTGATCTTGATTATTCTGGGCTGCAGCAGGAATTGACTCGGCTTACTGCAAATCGCAATCACTTTTATGGTTTTCGTATTCCTGGTCGTTTTGCCAAGCTCACGGTACGTTCGGTTCCCGCTCAGAGCCCCCCTTACCGCCCCCTTGCAGAGGTGGTAAGGGAACAGGCTATGTTTCAGTACGAAGATATGGAGGGGACCTTGGTGGGGTTTTATACTCCTGATTACATGAAAGGTCTCAATGTGCCGGGCTATCACTTCCATTTTTTGAGTAAGGATCGGACTCGCGGCGGCCATGTCCTCGCTCTACAGACAGGCACTGGGAAGATTGAAATAGACGAAATCAGCGAGATCATGATGAGTTTGCCTCATTCCCTGGCCTTTGCCCAACTGGAACTGGCAAGAAATCAGGACAGGGAGCTGGAAAAAGTGGAGAAGAAATAGAAGGGTGGGACTGGAGCCTGAATCGTTGTGAAGTAGAGTGTGATCTGAGAAATGAAATTAGTAAATGGGTAACGCTCCTTCAGGATCTCCTGTAAATCCCCTGACAACTTTAATGGCAGCTTTTGTACAAAATTCCTGACACAGATTACAGCCGTTGCAGGCTGAACTGGTAAACAAAAGTCGTTTTTGATTATTTATTTTTCTTCGTTTTAATGCTCCGGTGGGGCACATCCCCTGACATCCCGGGCATAAACTGCATTGCTCAGTGACGGTTACCGTGTAAAAAAAAGAAAGGAGGAGACGTTTGTTTATTTCTTGGGAGTTTCTGTAAGCATAGTGAAGGGCCATTGAATTTATGGCAGGCCTTTTCTCGATATGAATGTGAGAGCTCTTTGTAGCTGTTTGTTCTGCGCATATGGATTCTCTGCCCAGATTGATTAATGAATTCTTTGCCATACCCAAATAGGATCGCCTGCCTAAATTCTTATCAACTGGCTGAGCACTATTTTTTTCAATAGAGTATTTCAGGGGTATCCCTCCATTATCCTTCAGTGTTTCAGCTAACCTATTCATTTTTTCATTAAAAGAATTGAGACAATGGTTGTTGATACAATCAGGACAGTGGCTGAGGTCGACAAGAAAACTATCCACAGCCATACTGTTCATGACTGCCAGTAAAGGTTCTGACAGGGAACCGATACATGGAACGATAAGCTTTTGCTGAAAATGAGCATTTTTATTACAAGTGAGGACCACTTGACTGGAGCAGCTTAATGTCTCAAGGAGATGCTTGAGGTCTAGCCCTCCATCAAAGGCATCATTTGGGCAGGCTGAGACACAACGCATGCAGTCTGTACATTTCTCCTGGTTAAAGGCTATTGCCTTACCATCAAGTTTTAGTGCCCCTGTCTGACATTCATCTAAGCAGGCTCGACATTCAAACCTGTTCAATCGTGACCTCAGACAACGCCTATCTGAAAATTGTACGTTGGTGGTCTCTTTTTTTGAAAGTATCCTGTCAAACAGAAAGCTGATCAACATTTTCTTTTGGGAGCAGGTTGTGATTTTGCAGTGGCGTTGATTCGAGTTCTGCTATTTCAGCAATAAACAGGTCAAGACAGTCTGCAAGGTTTACATAAAATACGTTGGTTGTCCCCTTTTTTATGCTCTGACAAAACGGATGCACCCATGGCGCAAGACAAGTGGTCAGGAAATGAGCTCTGAGGCTTGCCGTGCTGGTTGCTTTTTTGGGGTCATCGTTTTGAATTGCTTCAGCCTCCATGCTATACAGGTAATGGATAAATTCGAGTTCAATTGCAATGTGGTCAGGTGCGTCCTTGACATCAATCTTCAGACCCGCTTCCCGGTAGAGCTTAAGAACAGTCATTGTCGAGTCTCCCATGATCCGTTTGTTCCTGTCCAGGTATACTGACCCATAGGGAGCGGCGGGCAATGCAAAAGGGCCAATGAACAGGGCTGCATAATCAACCTTCATCTGTTCTTCATCGATTATTTTACTGGCAACTCGCATCTGCTGTGCTAAGTGAACACCACTTGGGTTTGTTTTCTGTAGTATCCAGGAAAATCGGTTGAGAATGTCTTCTTGTTCCCACAGATCCATTTCCGGTTCGTAGAAAAAAACGGCCAAGAGTTTTAAACAGTCTGCAAGCTGTCGGCATTGTTTTATGGAAGTTGTCATGATAGGTGATCCTGAGAAAATTTTGAGAAATGCGCAGGGTATGTGAAACAAGTAAAAATTACCCTGCGCATTGGATTCATGCTTTATTTTGCACTGTATTTTCTGATGTAGTAGACGTTTGGTTCTGTCCCCGCATCAGGTTTTAAAACAGTACTTTTATGCTTTTTCATGAGCTGTGCGACTTCTGATTTGGGGTCATCTTTATCACCAAAAATTCTTGCCCCTGCCGGGCAGGAGTCAACACAGTAGGGAAGTTCTCCTTTCACGACCAAGTGACGACAGAAAATGCATTTTTCAACAATATTGTTGCGCCGAACATCTTCATAGTCTTGATCAATATATTTTGTCCGGTGTGGGGGGGTGGCTCGATAAGCACGAGCTGTATCAATTCCAGAGGAGGTACATCCGGGAATGAGTGGTTTGTTTTCGGTATAGAATGGATGGGTGGGCTGACCTTCTTCATTATAGCTGATAACGCTGTACTCACCATATTCTCCGTCTCTTGTGACCTCTTCCATGCTATAGGGACAAGCCTCTTGGCAGGCCCGGCAGCCGATACAGCGCTCAGCGTTATGCATGGTGATGCCATCCGCTGTCTTGTACATAGCCTTGGGCTCTACCGGGCAGGCTTCAATGCAGGGGGCGTTAGAGCAGTGGTTGCAAAGTACCGGTTGTGTTTTGTAACCGGTGTCGGGAAATTTTCCGGTTGTCTCATGGAGAAAATCCGCCCAGTTATGTGTCTGCCCATTTTTTCTGAGTGCTGTGTTGTTTTCAGTTTTGCAGGCGAGTGCGCATGCCCCGCAGCCCACACATTTTCTCAAATCTATAACCATCGCGTATTGCGTCATTAGTGTGTCCTCCTTTCAATTAAACCTTCTCGATCTTGACCACAGCTTGTCCGCCATTTCTGGCGTTGGAGCCGGAGAGTCGATCAATATCCCAGGGGATAATGGTATTATTGTTAACGCCGCGTTCTTTCGCATTGGCATAGTCGGCAGCCGCAGTATTGCCATAGGCCCAGTGTCCCTGACCATATGCTTTGGCAACAGTTCCCGGCCGAACACCTTCCCAGAGGTGGGCCACACATTCACCACTGCCGCCGATAGAAGAGATTCGCACTGTATCACCATCTTTGATGCCAAGTTTTTTGGCATCTGCAGGGTTGATTTTTAATGAATCCTGATGGGATACATCACCAGGGTCTAGGTGTTTGAACTCGTAGTACCATGGACAGTTCTGGCTTCGTCCTTCACGGTTCAAACGAGATTTGTAATCGATAAAGATAAAGGGATACTTCTTCATATCTCCATTGCGATGCGGTGGTTCGTAATGCGGAACAAATGCTAGTTCGCCCCGGGCAGTATAATTGCTCTCTTCCAGCACCTTATCAATATCAACATTATGCTTCTCAGCATGTCCGCCAAGGGCCTTTTTCAGGGTTTCACCGTAAAATTCAAACTTTCCGGTCTTCGTTTTATATTTTCCACCCCAGTGTGATTTGTATTGATATGCCTCAGAATTCCACATGCCCCGTTTTTTCATCTCTTCCCAGCCATTGATTTTGTCTCCGTGGCTGTCTTTTTTGCCATCCCATAAGGGAGCCGTATAATATTTCAGGGCATATTCGGTGAATTCCTTACCATTTTTGGCCTTTCTGCCTGTTTCCGGATCAACGTACATGGTGGTGAGAGCATCATATAAATTCGGAAAACCACGTTCTTTGAGTTTTTCGCTGATCAGGAAAGGAAATTCCGTCTCATCTGTAATAACATCCCAAACTGGTTCAACAACCGGCTGTAATAAGGTACATGTGGCGTAGCGGTTGGCCTTTGTCTTTACAAAACCGTACTTTTCATACTTATTGACAACGCAGGGCAGGACAATATCCGCGAACTGGGAAAATTCAGAGGCATTCGTGGTAAGGTGAACGGTAAACGGTACCGAGGCTAAGGCTTTTTCCCAACGGTCGGTACCATTGCAGGAGAAGGCAAAATTGTTCATGTAGCCGACAATCATTTTAATCTCATAGGGGTCTTTGTTCAGGATACCATTGGCCACATTATTGGTAGCGACGCCGCCACCGGATTTACCCTTACTGATAGCTGGTAGGTTAAGGTAGCCCCGCTGGTCTATTTTCTTCATTTTGGAATGTTTTTTTGCAAGATCATCCTGAAAGGTCTTCAGCAGATCTTTATTGAGCTTATTAACCGGAATTTTTGCGGTCTGCAGGGAGCCGCCTTCATTGTCTGACCCACCGGTAAGACCAGCCAGAGCGTGAACAGCCATGGCTGAGTACCCACCTCTGACATGCATGGCACATCCAGGCCCCATCCAGACACATACATTGGGTGCAGCCTTGCCCATCCCCTTGGCAACTCGAATGATCTGCTCGGCGGAAACACCTGAAAGCTCAGCTGCCTTTGCAGGTGTCATATCTTTTACGGCAATATTCCACCACTTGACGACGCCATAAGATTCTTTTTCCTCAAAAGTATTTTCGTCAACCTCTGTGCCGGATTGGAAACGGTTTGTACCATCCTTAAAATCACCAACAAAATCCTTATACCAGATTCCTTCAGTGAGCATGACGTGTGCAATGCCAAGTGCCAATGCCCCATCTGTTCCCGGCAGAACGGGCAACCATTCATGGGCTTTGGCCGATGTATTATTCATTTTCGGATCGACAACTGCAACGGTGGCCCGGTCAATTACATCACCAAGTTTTTTGATAGCGGCGGGTACCATCCTGTTTGAGCTGACCGGATCACAGCCCCAGACCAGGAGGTACTTTGTTTTATCCAGGTCATAATCGCGATAAGCCCAATATCCTTCGGTATAATAGGAACCAAATTTTTCAGCTTCAGCGCATGTAGAACTATGTGAAATATTATTTGGGGATCCAAACACTTTAGGCATAACATCGTAAATGATGTCACGTAAATATGTGTAGCGGCCACGCATTAGAGAAAATTTTTCAGGTTCGCCGGCATCTCGCAGTTCCATCATTTTATCGGCGATGGTATTTAAAGCCTCATCCCAGGAAATGGGGACGAATTTCGGGTCAACTCCACGCCCTTTTTGTGGATTGGTGCGTTTCATAGGAAACTTGATTCGGTCAGGATCATACACCTGCTGCAAGGAAAGATGTCCACGTGGACAAACTTTGCCGTCATTCTGTTTGGAATAACGGTTTCCCCTGACCTTAACTGCCCGTCCGTCCTGGACAAATATCTCTACAGGACACCAGGTTGTACATCCCTGGCAGGTGCTTGGCTTCCATTCGCCTGGCAATTCACCCATCGCCATTTTGCTGTCGTCATCTTTTGCAAAAGCATTCAGGGTAGGTTTTCTAAGTGTAGCAGCTGCACCAGCAGCAGCGCTAAGCTTCAGAAAATCTCTTCGTTTGATTTTCATCTCTTCCTCCTAGCTTGAGAATGTAAGAAATAAACAGCGCCACAGGCGGGCGAGGTTCGACCAATTACATGTTGCACTATGTGTGCCACTATGTGACACGGGTGGGTCGTGTGGTAGCTGTGCCAAAAGCTGTAACGTACAGATAAGTCTTTAACATCCTATCTACTGTGTTATAAAAAATCGGTTCAACCGGTAGCGAGACGAAATGCTTATCGTCACCTTATAAAATGATGAACGATTTTGAATGAAGGCGCTAAGGTTTGCTTAAAAAATAGGCAGCTGGCTGTCTATTTTTTAAGCAGCGCTGAGTTTTTTTCTCAAAGTCATTCGATTAATGCCGAGCAGATTGGCGGCTTGGACCTGGTTACCGTCACAGAGATCAAGCGCTTTTTTGATCAGGATCTGCTCAACTTCGGATATCAGATATCGGTAGGGACGTGATTCATCCCCCTTGATAAGTTTG
>JAQYVF010000023.1 GCA_030145625.1 Desulfocapsa sp.
ACTTTCGTCAGAAAAAGAATACGCAGCTCACGGCCATCAAAATCACCTCCGCCGCCCGCAAAACGCATTGTGCAATAACTGGCAACAGAGTCAGGCTCACAAAGGGTGTCCACCACGGTGAAATGATACCCAAAACGGATATTCATGTTCAAATATTCTTTTCCCAGCACTGCGTAACTGGCCGAGTCGGAACTGCTCTGGAAGGCAAATGCATCACTCATGGCCAGTCGATCATAGCCCTTCCAGTCATAATAGACCTGGTCACCCCAGCTGATATCAGGATCACTCAAACCCCGCCACAAAGCCTGAAAAGGAGTTGAGCGCACCTGATCAACAGTGATCGTATCAAGAGTGACAGCACTCTTGTCCAAACCACCATCCACATCCACAAGAAAGACCTCAAAGGGCAACTGCGTCTGCAATTTCTTTTTTACTCCCCTCCTGCTCCCCTGCCGCCCTCCGATTGAAAACATGGTTTGTACTGCCATTTCATGGGCGAAACGAATAATGTCATGAAAAGATCGACAGGACTCAGGGCTAAACTCCCTGGCATGCGGATCAACAAGTTTCAGGGGAGTAATAAAATCCAGAACAGCTCGTAATTTTCGATAAAACGGAAGGTCCTTATCACGTTCATAGGCAGGAATCGTTTCTCCTGACACAACATTTTTTCCGGGATATACAGCCAACCCATCTGCCGAGACGGTCACCGGCTGCCCGTGCTTAATACAGTTGATATCCTGACCTACACCGAGCAACAGCGGCACGCCAAATTCTCTGCAGACTGTAGCAAAGTGCCCTGCTGCACTTCCCAGTTCGGCCACCACCCCACTGACCTGATGCAGTACTTTCACATAACTCGGCAGCGTTTCCCGAATGACCAGGATAGAACCGGGAGCAATCTGTTCAAGGGGATGTGCCAAATCAAGACACCATGCCTTTCCACTCCCAACTCCGGATGCGGCCATAACACCGCTACAAAAAAGTTGCTTAACAGAACTTTTTATGCCTAACGACTCTGATTTTTTTTCAGAGCCATAGATTTTTAAAGGTCGGCTTTGCAAAAAGACAAAAGAACCATCTTCCTGCATGGCCCACTCAATATCCTGGGCTCTCATAAAATATTTTTCAATCTCAAGCCCCTTTTCAGTCAGGTCAAGTAGCTGCTTCTCTGTCAATGCATATTCTTTGTTTTCCCCATTGAGCACATTATTATGCACCAGACAATTTCTGATTTTATCAACAGTAAAAACATCCGGAATCAAGGTTCCGCTCACCACAGACTCTCCCAAACCTCGTGCCGCATGCACAAATAACTTTTCTCTTTTAATACCTGCAGGGTCAGCGGTATAAAGGACTCCCGCCGATCGGGCTGCAACCATCTCCAACACCATGACCGCCATTGGTGTCTCTTCATCACTCAGTCCGCAATGTATACGATAGGCCAAGGCCTCGGGACTATACTTGCTGCTGAGCACCTCTAGATAGGCAGTGAGAAGGCTATCCGGTTTCACATTCAGACAACTGGTATACTGACCGGCAAAGGAACAGTGCCCGTCCTCACTGAGCGCACTGGAACGTACAGCCAACAAGAAATTGCCCGACTTATTTTTCATGAGTTTTTCAGAGGCAATCTGGATAGCATTTTCGACATCAGGCGGAACATCAGCCTTTCTGATCAAGGCTACAAGTTTTGCAGATATTCGTTGTAAGGAGTCGACGGCCTGTAAATCTATCTCACTGAGCAGTGCATTAATGTCAGGACGGAGATTGTTGTATTCAATCAGATAAAAAAAGCTGTTTGTTGTAACAACAAAACCTGATGGAATAGCCAGATCAAGAAAACGGGCAAATTCTACCAGGCTGGTCGTTTTAGAACCTGCGAGTTCAGTAGGGATTATTTCTTCTGTCAACAGAAGGACAAACGGAGGCCCGGAATTCAGAGCAGGCGGAGCCATAAGAAAACGGCAGTAAAAATCAAATTTACGGAAATATGCAGACAAGTTAACAAAAGAGCCTGGCGCCATCTGCCCAAGACTGCTGACCATCCCTTCCACATTCTCTGCCAGGGCCTCATATCTCAAGGCAATTCTGGCAAAATCTTCCTTCTTTCCCTGATAGTACAGGCTTTCGAACTCTGCCATCAACTCATGACAGCGACTGTCAAAAGCCAACAACCTCTGAAAAGCGTCATAGGTTTGCCGCAGTATGGCACCCGGCGCAAAAACTCTGTACGTCCAGTATTTAAAAAGATTCATTGGCATTGCATGGCCACCCGGACAATCATAAGCGAGTATTGAGAGTCTAACTTCTCAAAATAATATCTTTTCCCATAAAGAATAGCAAGGCAACTCACAGGCATCAAAAATTTGGTAGGAACTTGATCAAACCATTGAAGATGCAAGAAGTAATTATTCTTGGATACTGAGAGAAAAATTTGATACCATACAACACGTTCAAGAAAAGATATCGAGTGTGAAAAAGATTTTTTGGGTTTTTATGAAAACAACTTCAGGACTTACTAAGCAGATCTTTCTGGCCATGGCTATTGCCGGCCTTTTTCCCCTGCTGGTTATGGCCTTTCAAAATAACTATTTTGCCAGACAGACCATTGAGAATGTTGAAAAAGAACATCTCGCTTTTTCCCTGCGCTCCCGTCAGCTCTGGCTGCGAACCTGGGTAAGTCATACCCGCCGAGATTTTTACCACCTGGCCTTTGATAATGGCGACAAAAAAGACTTGAGTGATGAAGAGATCTTTCTTCAGGCGGCGAGGAAACTTTTCAAGGGACATCTGACCTATCGCTCCATCAGCCTCTACCGGCCCGACTGGTCACTTCTCATTCGCTATCCAGAAGAGTTCAAGGAAGAAGTCCCATCTCCTTCAAAGGCGTATCGTAACAAACTCCAGGCCCCCGGTTCACTGTTTGTAGTAGATGATGATTATCGCAATATCGGCAAAGAAGTCATCCTGCCGGTGGGACAGGGATTCCTGAATCAACAGGGTCAAATAGGGGCCTTTTTGGTGGCCGAAGTCAACCTGAGCCGTTCTTTGGGTCGAATTCTGGCAGACACCTCTGACCTCAATGCCGGAGGCAGCTATATTCTTGCCTCAGAAACAGGTAAAATCCTTTATCAAGCACCGATATCCGGCAGCGAGACAACATCTGATGAATGTGCCTGGACTACTGTCCCCTCGCAGGTCCTGACCAGTGCGTCCTGGGAAGTACACAAAATGCTGAACTGTAATGACGATGCTACCTACTTCATCAGTGCCCCCATCCCTGAATTCAAATGGCTGCTCATAAGTCAATTTGAAACCGGCAACGCTCTCCAGCAATTTGAAAAGTATATCTTTTATGGTCTGATCACTGCCTTTTTCACCTTAATAATCCTTATACTTCTGGCCAAAAATCTCTCAAAACGCCTCGCCGCTCCCCTTGATGAACTCACCAGAGTTGCGCGGCAGATCAGTGGAGGCCAAAATAACGAGCGCCTACCGCCCTTTCAGGAAGAATATGCGCAGGAGGTCGGCGTGGCCTTTAATGCCATGATGGATGCCCTGGAAAAACAGCAGCAATCCGTCATCCAAAGCACCACCCTCAGTACGGTAGGCAAGATGAGTTCAAGCCTGGTACATGAGATGCGCAACCCTCTCTCATCCATCAAGATCAACCTCCAGGCCATAGCCAGGAAGATCAAAGATGATGAGGGGTATAGCGAGATGGCAACTATTTCACTGATGCAGGTAAATCGCCTGGAAGGAATGTTCAAGGACCTGCTCCAGTTCAGCAAGCCCATAGATATTCACAAGAAACCTATCAAATTTGCCGATCTTGTGAATGAGGCATTAGCCAGCGTAAAGCCGGAGGCAGAGAAAAACAATATAGATATCCAGGTAGAAGACCAGCTCCAGGATTTCCCCTTCCAGGCCGACAAAGAAAGCTCCTGCCGAGCCTTAATTAATCTGGCGAGCAATGCCATCCAGTGGTCTGAGTCCGGCAGTGTTGTCACCATTAGCGGCAGGCGTCCCACTGAAAGCAAAGGGGTGGCAATTATTCAAGTAACCGACACAGGACCAGGCCTGCGACCGGAACAGATGGAAAGAGTGTTTCAGCCATTTTTCACCACCCGTGAACTGGGTACCGGCCTTGGACTGGCCAATGTGAAAAAGGTAATGGACTACCAGGGTGGATCAGTTCTTGCTAAAAACAACCCCACTGGGGGAGCAAGCTTTTCACTTATCTTTAAGGATTAAAGAATTATGATCAAAATTCTTATCATCGATGATGATCTGGCCCTGGCCAGATCCCTGGAAATTCAACTCAAGGCAGAAAGCCATCAGGTCGCTGTGGCCCACAATGTCTCGGACGGCATGGAAGTTCTAGATGAATTTGTTCCCGACCTGGTATTACTGGACCTTAATCTTCCTGACACACACGGCCTGAAAGCCTTACCGGCCATTCTTAATAATCTGCCCGGCGTCATAGTGGTTATCATGACAGGTAATACGGAAAATAAAGAGGCCGTGGATGCCATGCGTGACGGTGCCTTTGACTACCTGCGTAAGCCATTGGATCTTGATAAACTGTTGCAGATGGCGGTCAAGGTGGAATCGTTAAAAAAGAGTCCTCTTTCCAGTGAAGCTGACAAGGAAGGGTCTCCCCCCAAAGTATTTTCTTTGCAAATGATTGGGTCTGACCCAAAAATAATAGATATCCATAAACAGATAGGTCTCCTGGCTCGTAACAGAATAACACTACTTGTCACAGGGGAATCCGGCACCGGTAAAGAGGTAGTGGCCCGTATTCTTCATGAAGCCTCGGCACCGGATCAGCCATTTGTGGCCATCAACTGTTCCGCTTTTATCTCAACCCTTCTTGAAAGCGAACTTTTCGGCTATGAAAAAGGGGCCTTTACCGGTGCAGATCAAGCCAAAGAAGGAAAACTGGAATTTGCCGGCAAGGGCACCGTTTTCCTGGATGAAATTGGTGACATGTCACTGGATCTACAAAGTAAACTGCTTCGAGTTCTCCAGGAGGATGAATTTGTCCGGGTGGGAGGACTCAAGCCCAGGATGCTTAAGGCTCGAATCGTGGCGGCCACCCATCGCAATCTTCAGGAAATGGTCAAAAAAGGCACCTTCAGGCAAGATCTCTTTTACCGGCTCAATGTGGTAAACATTACAGTGCCCCCTCTGCGAGAGCGGAGGGGCGATATCGACCATCTAGCAGAGTACCTTCTTGCCAAAATTGCCTCTAAGATAGGGCGTCAACCACTTCCTCTGAATGCAGCCGGACGCAAGAAACTCCGGACCGGCAATTGGCCTGGTAACGTCCGCGAACTGGAAAACTGTCTGACCCGTTCCATGGTTCTGGCCCATGGCAGAGAAATCGATACCGATGATCTGGTCATAGAACAGAACGACGATCAAGAGCAGGCATTCCATCCTGTATGCGGCACCCTGGCAGCCACCGAAAAGATACATATAAGCCAGGCACTGGAAGAGCATAACTGGAATATCACCCACACCGCTCTCACTCTTGATGTTTCTCCCACCACCCTCCGCAAAAAGATCACCGATTATCACCTTAAGCGAGCTGAATCCTGATGTCCTTTTCTTCTTTCCCATCTATGAGGGTACAGCTTTTATCCCTTACGACATTTTTCTGTATGCTGTTCCCCCCATCTCTCTGGGCCATTAATTTAGGAAGTGACAGGGTTCAGTTGCACGGCTTCCTGACTCAGGGATATCTGGAGAGCAACGGCAACAACTTTCTCGGGACTACCGAGGACGGTACCTTCCGCCTCACTGAAATAGGTCTCAATATCAATGCCCACCTTACAGATAAATTTCGTTTGGGCGGACAGGCCCTTTATTGCCATTTGCCGGCAAACAGCAAGGGTAAAATCCGTGCCGACTGGCTGGTTGCGGAGTATCATTTCACCGATCCCTTTGGGGTGCGACTGGGTAAGATCAAGATGCCCATGGGGCTCTATAATATGGAACGTGATTCTGACTTCCTACGCCCTCTCATCTTTCTTCCGCAATCCATCTATGACGAAACCCGCCGAGATTCATGGCAGGCCCATTGGGGAGGGGAAATATATGGCAATCTCCTCCTGAATACCTGGGGAGACGTAGATTACCAACTCTTTGGTGGTCGCATTCAGTATGATGATGACTCTCTGGCTACCCTCGCTGCCACCGAGATTGTAAGTCGTTACAACAAAAATAATGCATTGCGACTCAGCACAGACGATCTGAACCGAGAAAACAATTATGTGTATGGTGCGGCGCTGTTTTTTAATTCCTCTATCCCAGGACTGCGAGGAGCTCTGACCTTTTTGAGCCTGGAGGACGAGTCCTGGCTTTATGACAAGCAGGTGAACAACCTGCGGGTGAAAAGCAAAATTGTAGCCTCCTTAGAATACTCCTGGCAACAGTTTAGTTTGGCTGCCGAATACAGCGAGACTGACCGCAAACAAGAACAATTGAATGTCGTAACACTGAACGGCCCATCCCAGGCCTGGTATCTGCTCTTGAGTTACTCCCCCATAGAAGCGTTGACCTTTTCCCTGCTCTATGATGAATATTATCGACTCAAAAACAACCGCCATGAGCCGGCAGGCCCCAGAAACCTCTACCCCTGGCGTAAGGATCTGGCTGCATCCCTGCGCTATGACATTAATGAGCATTGGACATTCAAGGCCGAGTGGCACACCATTGACGGCGCAGCCTTCTACATGGGGTTCTTCAATCCGCAGGGCACTGAGCGCTACTGGCAGTATGGCGCCCTGAAACTCTCCTTTAACTTTTAATCATGACAATGAATTTAAAAAGGAGAACAGGTGGTTTTCTACTAGCAATATGGCTCTTTACCGCTGGCGCGGTGGGTGCGGAGCCACAGGAAAATTTTATGATGGTGATCAATGTACATAATGATATAACCAGTATCAGCCGCAAAGATGCTGAGCTCATATTTCTCAACAAAAAACGAAGCTGGCCGGATGGCCAAAACATTAGTGTGCTCATTAACGAGGCTCCTATAACCTATGACTCTTTCAGCCATACTGTCCTGAGGAGATCACCACATCAGTTTTTGATCTTCCGCAAGAAAATGTTGTTTCGCGGTCAGGGCATGCCGCCTCCCACAGTGAAGACGGACAAAGCTGTTATCGCCTTTGTTTCCGGGAACGTGGGTGCTATTAGCTATGTCAGCTCCGATGCCGTGACGCCGGCAGTGAAGGTTATTGCAGTTACACAGTAGGTCTTGGTATGAATATCCTCCGCAATATTCGCAGTAAAATATTGGCCTGTGGCAGTGTGGCCCTCTTGAGTTACCTTGCTGCCACTCTGGCTACCACCTGGGTGAATAACGAAACTAAACTGTCCATCACCCACGTACAACAGGTCGACCTGCCTCTCTCCTCTAAAGGAATCCTTGTTCACAGTCTCTTTAACACCCAAAGTAAAAAATATGAAAACGGCCTGCTCACCGGTGAACCGAGAGAAGTCAGCCAGGCAAATATGCTCCATAAGCAGATAGCTCCCCTGCTTGATGAGTTGGCGAGGCTGGTCAATGCCAACCATGATGACATCTACCCTCATATCCTTGCCCTGCGCGATGCTTACAACAATTATTTTGTCATGGCCTCTCAATATTACATGGAGGCGGTGCAAAAGGGTGATATCTTTGCCTCCCGCAATGAAGTCCATCAGCTTGGAAAACTCCAAACCGACCTCAATGCCAACTTCAAAGAGGTTACCGGGGAATTGCAGGAGATGATCGTCGCGGACCTTGAAAGAAATAACCAGCGTATTGATCGTTATACCCGGTTACTCCACATCTTTTTCATCCTCTGCCTCCTGATCACAATCATGGTAATTAACTGGCTCGCCAATAAGGAAATCATCGCTCCTCTGGAGAAAATCAAAACGATGATTGGTGATTTCAGTTGCGGCAGAATTATCCAAAAGCCACAGAGCAGCCTGGGAAGAGATGAGATTCAGGAACTGGCAAACTCCTTCTGGCAGATGACTCGCGAGCTTAAGCTCATAACCGTATCTCGGGACTATGTTGATAATATCATAAACAATATGTCCGACTCACTCATTATCTTAAGTCCCGACCTGACCATTGAGACCGCCAACCATGCGGCTCTGACCCTCCTCCATTTCTCAAAAGAGGAATTGGAAGGATGTTCCTTCCGAAATATCTTCCGCCATCATGAAGAAACCGTTACCACTTCTCTCTTTCATGGCTTTCTTGAGGGCAAGGCGGTTGTCAACCTTGAGGCCCTTTATATTGACTACGAGGGACAACCTATTCCAGTTCTTTTTTCAGCCAGTGCCCTCTACCTTCCCGATGGCTCTCTGCAGGGTATTTCCTGTATGGCCCGTGATATCAGCGAACTGAAAGAACAACGAGATGAGCTGGAATTCCTGGCCAATTTTGATAAACTCACCGGTCTGCCTAACCGCAATCTCTTTTTTGACCGCCTGACATTGACAATAAACGAGGCCAAACGGTATGGGCATATCTTTGCCCTCTTCTATCTTGATCTCGATAATTTCAAACCTCTCAATGACAAGTATGGACATGAGGCCGGAGATCTTGCCCTGCAAGAGGTGGCAAGACGCCTGCAGAATACAGTACGAGAATCCGACACTGTGTCCAGACTGGGTGGCGACGAGTTCACCGTCCTGCTGAGCAGGGTTCAAAACAGTGAAGATGCCACAAAGGTGGCCATCAAAATTCTGGACACCATTAGCAAACCATTCCTTATCCATGGAAACCAGAACACTCTGGGAGTCAGTATCGGTATTTGTCTCTCCTCTCCTGAGCTCACCAGTGCGGACAAGCTGATAAAAAATGCAGATACGGCCATGTACGCTGCCAAAGCGCAGGGCCGCAACTGTTTCATCATTTCCGCCCCGGATCAAGAGTAAGCTCTCAACCTCCTCCCCTTGAAAATTGGACTTTATTGCTGCAAAAAGCTGTTCCTTTCCCACTCTTGATTTTCTCCTTCCCATATTCACATGCCACAAGCCTCTATTCCGAACCTGTTTTCTCCTCAAAATCGCTGCACAGATTCTAATGAGCTGTTGACCAGTTTCTGACTGCCTAAACATTTCCTCCCACTTTATTAAGGTTCCAGCCAACTTTTTTTCAGAAAATAACGTTGTCATTGCAGAAAATTGACAGCTTGTGGCGGCTAAATATCTCTTTCTATGTGCTTGTGGTACGTTCTCTGCAATGCTGAAACTCATACAAACAGTAGTATCCTTATTAATCTTGAGGGAGGGAAGCACTATGAAACAAAATAGAAAGTTGATAGCCGCAGCTGCGGCTCTGGGTCTGGTGAGCGCCGCTGGCGTTGCTCAGGCGGATGTTATCAGCCAGTGGGATATGTCCCTGACATCTCCGGCCCAGTCACAACAGGTCATTGCTTATGTATCCGGGATCCCCTATACCGGATTTGACATTTTTAACTACGTAGAGCCAAACTCCCTGGTGGATCCCAACACCGGTGCAGCTGCCACCGACGGATTCATGCCAAGTGGCTGGGTTCTGTTTTCAGGGGGGGCAACAAATCTCTATACCGATAGTTTCATAACCACCCAAAACGGTGCCATGACATGGAAGGAGAGAGATACCCAGGGACCGGGGCTAAGCGTTGTCACCGGTGATGATGTGGATGGCACAAACTGTGTCATGTCTGCCGGCTGGGACCCATATGCCAGCACGGGGTGGGGAACCGACATCAAGCAATGTAGTGATGAGTGGCAATCAAGTAAGCGCTTCAAGCTGGTGAGCTATGTACTGGATGGCCCTGTTGATTTGACCTTTGATGTCAGTGTCACCGGTACCGCCGATGTGTATCGGCTTCTGCAGAAGTATGGTAACCAGACAGGAAGTCGGGCCACCGGCTACACCCAGGAACTTGGCTTCATCGTTAATGGTCAATTCCAGAATGCCACTCCTGGTGATGGCATTGCCTTCTGTGGCAAAAACGGTACCCTCTATGACGATGCTGCCCCCACTCCCAGTTCGGTCATGAACCAGGGTGAACTTGACGCCCTTATGGCCCACGGACTGTTTGGCGCCCCTGACAAACATCACTCCTCCGCTGGATATTACAACCCCTATGTTCGTGGAACCTTCGGCCTGCTGGCTGGTGAGACCTTTATCACCACCACCGGTCTTGCTGCAGTCCATCGTGACCTGTTCGGCGAATGGCTCCCCTCCAACCAGATGAAGGGTGCCTTCTACTACGATGACGACGGCAATCCTTACACCGACAACCTGCTCACCGCCAGCTGCGACGGTGCCTTTGATGAAGAAGCTGCCCTGGCCGGCGCCGCTAATGCCGGTTGTGACGGACAGTGGGTAACCTACCGCGAAGATTATCAGCTCCGTGATGCTGATGGAGATGGTATTGTTAATGAAATCGCCCCGTCTGTGGGTACCGATATCCGTCCACCCATTCCGGTTGACGCTGCCACCATCGATGCATGGATGGCCGATCCAATGTGGATGCCCGGCTACATCGATGATCTGGCCAATGTAAACATCAATGCATACATCTCAGTGGCCGATGCCAATTACTGGCCCACCGCAGATGGAAACGGCAACGCCAGCTTTACCATCAGGATGACACCAACCTTTGATGCTGCCGTGGCCCAGGCCGAGCCTGGTCTTACCGATCCTGAAGCATTCGTAGTCAGCATCAATGCCCCAAACACGGTGAACTAAAGCTAACGTTTTTGAATCAATGATCATCCTGAATATTGGAGAAATATAATGAAGGTAGCAAAAATAATTCTTTTGGCGATGGTAATCGCCTTGGCAAGCACCAGCCTTGGCATAGCTGCCGGCTCAGTGCAGAGGAATCAGTCCACATATGTGTCTGCAGATGTAAAAAATACCGAAAGCTACGACCTGCAGGCTGCTGTCAAGCTTCTAGGTTATGACAAGGTCGGCAATGCAGTGGGCCATGTCTGCCGCGAAGTGACCCTGCCTGCAAACGACACGACCACCGTGACATATCGCTGGCGAGCTCCATCCTACAAAACCGGTCTCTACTGGTCATCCAAGGTCGATATCGACGGTGTCTGCAGCAACCATGACGGTGATGACACAGACAGTGACAGCGACAGCGATGGAGACAGTGACGACAGTGACGATTAATCAAAGTCACTGAAGAGTATCAGGACCTGTCTATCAATAATTGAAGGCCACCTTGCAAAATTACCTTTTCGCCCAAACTCTTCGTTATGAGATAAATTTTATCCTCGGAATATCCTATGGAATATCCTATATATGCCTGCGGTAAAATTTTTCTCATGCCTCGATTTTGAACGAAAATTCTAATTTTTCAAGGTACCCTGAAGATCATCTTCACACTCACCCCTTTCCGGCCTTCAATGACCGGAAAGGGGGAATTCTTTTTTTCTGATTCCCGCATTACAGAGATTCTTCCCCAAACAACAAGTGAAAGGAGGGTACCATGAGTGAACCTCGAAGAGATGTCACGTGGATGACAGCAATCGTTATATTTCTATGGGTTGTGTCCCTCTTTGCTGTTCTCGCTACTCAGTTTCCACAACTCTACCTCCTCGCCACATACGAAGATCTGCCCGGAGAATGGACACAGGTCTTCTTCTTTACAACAACACTCATTACCTCTCTTCTTCTGGTCACGAAGACAAATCCCAACCGTCTCTTTTTTGCCCTCCTGGCACTGGCCTGTCTCTATGTGGTAGGCGAAGAAATATCCTGGGGCCAACGCCTGTTTTCTTTTACAAGTCCGGAATTCTTTCAGCGCCATAATCTTCAGCAGGAGGTCAACCTCCACAACTTTCTCACCGGTCCGACGGCAACCTGGCTAAAAAGACTCATTGAGATTGGCCTTGTTGCAGGTCTGGTAGGGTATGGCCTGATCTACCCTCTATTGCAGAGGAGCGGCAATAGGCCGGCACAATGGCTGGCAGACCACGGTCTACCTGTCCCGCCACTCTACCTCAGTCCCTATTTTGTCACAGGGGCACTTTGTGAAATTCGCCTCTTTTCATTTAATGAGGCCGAAATTGCAGAGCTCCTCATTGCCATGGCCCTGGCCTTCCTGTGCCTTCACCATCTTCTCCTGAATCGGGAAGGCCAGGTACATGCGCCCTGGGTGCCGGCAACAGTCATGATCGGGGTAGTTTTTCTCTCTCTCGCTGGGGCAGGATTCGTGAGTTGGTATTGCTGGAACTCACCGGAACTGCATGAGCAAATGACAAAACGGATCACGGCCGGTCAGAAAAAATTTGCCCAGCGCTATTGCCGTTATGACGATTGGCAAAATGCAGCTACTCTCTATGAGGCCCTTCTCAGCAAGCGCCCTGAAAACAGAGCCCTGTTGCGTAGTCTGGCCCAAACGTATAAAGAGATGGGGGACGAACAGAAGTTTCTTGCCACCAATGGCAAAGCCATCCGCCTTGACATGATGCAGTATGGCCGTAATCCTCGGCAAATAGCAGTTAATCTCTCGCTTTTTCAGAGTTTTCAGCAAAACGGCAAGCAGGAAAAGGCGCAATTGCATCTGGCAAAAGCCATGGTGGAAAGCCGTGACAAGGTACTGCTGGAGCCCTATAATGCCGGCAGTTTTTACTGGTACGGCAAATGCCTGCAGGCCATAGGTGACACTGCTGCAGCCAGAGAACAGTTTGCCCAGGCCGTGTCCATGAACCCCAGATCAAAGAAATACCTCCAAGCCTATCGTAAAAATCTGCAGAAGGGACAAAAAAGCTGATTGATATGGATTATCCCTTTGGGTGCCAGACTCATGGGACCCAGGAAAGATGGTACCCTTGCATGAACCCACAAAAAACATGCTATTCTATCATGCCGCTGGCCAAGATGATTACCGATAGTTCTTTGCGAAAAGTAAGCTCCTTTGATCCCGCAGCAGTTTTGGTACAATGAGAGAACAGAATGACATATTTCCCAAAGCCCTATCACTTTGAAATTTTATGCTCTATTATTTTTACTTTTTCATTCGACCTCCCAAACCGACAACTATTCCTACCACACCATAACAACACAACCTCATTGTATACTCCTCCCCGCTGACATTTTAAGTTACTTCTCACAAAAAGTCGGCCTAGGCTGCTGCTCTAAGAGCAGTTGTTATTCATTCTAAAAAAATCATTATCTTACATTGGCCGGACCGCAAAATCTTAACAGATAGGATTTCCCCTTTCATGTACTGCTCAAATTTCACTCTCCCTGACGCCACGTTGCACTCTAACAAAAAATAGAATACTTGCTTGCGACAAAAGTCTATGGTAACGGAGATAAGCACCAAACGAAAAGAAGAACTCACAACTCTCAAGTTGAGATTAAGACAACAGCTGATTATCTTGATATAATTCCCAAAAACAAGATCGGCAGGAACAGACAACTCAAATACCAGAAAGACCGGATACAACAAAGCATATCACACGTTACCAACGATTCCTTTTCATTCTGCAAACAGCCTGTTCAATACAGTGTGATTCCAACGAAGATGAGAGCCCAAGTCAGTAGCAGCTGATCTTTATAAAGAATCGCCGAAAAACAATGGTGGTCTCATGTCTGCACAACATCCGCAGTCTACACATGCATCGATCTGGGTCCGTTTCTTTCCTTTCCTGCTCTGGCTGAAAGGGTATGGCTCCCGGGACTTTCGCAGTGATGGGCTAGCAGGCCGAACAGTGATCATAGCCCTGGTCAGCTTTGCAGAAACCTATTCAGTGGGGAAGGCCATATCCAATAAAAGAAAACAGAAAGTAGATATTGACCAAGAATTTATTGGCCAGGGACTTGCGAATCTCATAGGCTCCTTCTTTCACTGTTACCCGGTCAGTGGTTCTTTTTCACGTTCAGCGATCAATTTTGCCGTCGGTGCCAAAACAGGCATCTCCAGTATTATATCGAGCCGTTTTGTTATTCTGTCCCTGCTCTTTCTCACCCCACTTTTTACAAATATCCCAAAAGCCGCACTTGCAGCACTTGTTATCAACGCAGTGCTTCTCCTCTTCACCCCCAAAGAGGTTTTTGCCCTGTTAAAGAAAAATCGCCATGACGGCATCGTTGCCGTCACAGTTTTTATCATGGCACTTGTCATCAAACCTGATTACGCCCTGCTCCTGGGAGTCATGATGTCTCTCATTTTTTTCCTCTGGAAAACCATGCACCCGAGCGTCCGGATAACCAAAGATCCGGAACTCAATATGTTTGTGAACGGTGATCTGACGAACAAACCGGATTGGCCGCAAATTCTGCAGTTACGGATAGACAGTGAAATTTATTTCGGAAATGCCCAGTTTTTTGCTGAGCACATTCTTGAGCGGCTGGAAGAATCTTCCTCTTCTGTCAAATATCTCCTTCTCGATTTTCAAGCAGTGAACTTTATCGACATTACCGGCATTGATGAACTGCGTGTACTTATGGAAGACATCAAAAGCAGAGGTGTCCAGCCGGCATTTATAAATATCACCCCGCCAGTCGAGAAGGTTTTCATCTCTTCCGGTCTGATGAATGACATTGATCCCACCCTGATTTTTGATGGCAAGGGCAAGGCAACCAAACAGCTTTTCAGTCATCTTGATCAAGAGTATTGCAGAAACACATGCCCAAATACTCTGTTCCAGGAGTGTATCGCTCTAAAATAACATGGCAGACAAGACACAATTCCTGCAGCTAAACACCACGAAAGAGTTCCCTAAGGGAGACAGCATGAATCTTCAACCTCTTTTTGCACCTAAAAGCCTGGCTGTATGTGGCGTTTCCCTTGCCAACGACAACCATCCAGCCAATGTGATTTACAACAAAAACCTTCTGCGCTTCCCTATTGATGTGTATCCCGTAAATCCGAAGGGAGGGACAATTCGGGGTGAAAAGGTTTATACGGCTATTGATCAGATAGACAAGCCTGTTGATATGGCAGTAATCGCCGTGCGGGCGGAACACGTACCGGAAATACTCAGGCAATGTATAAGAAAAAAGGTGAGAGGTGCCGTTGTCATATCAGGTGGGTTTGCCGAGGCAGGGAGGCAGGATCTGCAGGATCAACTCGTCGAAATCGCCACACGGGCAGATTTTCCCTTTATCGGGCCTAACTGTCTGGGGATATATGCTCCGTCCCAGGTTGATACTTTTTTTCTACCCAGTGAGCGAATGGTCTATCCGGGTAAGGGGAAAGTTGCCATAATCAGCCAGAGTGGCGGTATTCTTGTTGATCTCCTGGTCAAATTCGCCGGAGAAGGCATAGGACTCTCTCTGGCTGTCAGTATCGGCAATAAAGCCCTGGTCAAAGAGGAACAGTTCCTGCAATTCCTAGCCAATGATCCGACAACCTCGGTTATAGCGTTTTACATTGAAGGATTCGGGCAGAACGAAGGCCGCAGATTTGTTGATGCAGCACGAAAATGTAAAAAACCGGTTATTGTTATGAAGGCCGGAAAAACCCACGGCGGTAAGAGAGCTGTTTCAAGCCATACAGCCTCGTTAGCCGGTGATTACAAGGTACTGTCCGACATCTTTGCTCAGTATGGCATCGTTGAGGCAAAAAACGAACAGGAACTGCTTTCCTTTTGCGAATCCTTAAGCAGCTACCCGGATTCTTCGGCCAGAAAAATTGGCATCATTACCGGCAGCGGAGGTCACGGTGCCATGGCTGTTGATGCCTGCCTGTCGCACGGCCTTGAAGTGCCGCTGTTACCGGACGCTGAACAGAAATCCTTACAAGATTCCCTTTCCCCAAGCATTCGATCCATTGCCGCCACAGGCAACCCCATTGATCTGACCGGAAGTGCTGTGGAAGATGATTTTGCCATTGCCACCTCTGCCTTGCTCGATTCATCAGAAGTTGACTGCGTACTGGTTCTGCTTCTCCCCTATCTACCTGGAATTTCTTCCGATCTCAGCGCCCGCATAAGTCAGATTGCCCAAAAAACCGACAAGCCGCTGATCGCCTATGTCCCTCATGTGGAACGATACCGGATGCTTATCGAAGGTTTTGAGTTCAACAAGGTACCTGTCTCACCATCAATCGAAGGTGCAGTATTGATGGTCGATGCACTGCACAGGAGATCATCATGCTAAGTAAAATCAGAGAGATGCTTTCCGTATCAGCCATGGAGTACGGCTGGGTAATGGAACCAGATGCCAAGAATATCCTGCAACTGGCAGGAATCGATGTACCCGTATCCTGCTGGGCCAAGACCACGGAGGAGGCGCTTGCGTTTGCGGCAAAACAGGGGTATCCATTGGCGATGAAGGTTGTCTCACCGCAAGTACTTCATAAATCGGATGTGGGTGGCGTGATTATCGGAATCAACACCAAAGAATCATTACTTGCCGGGTTTGAAAAAATGACCCGACTTAACGGTTTTGCCGGGGTACTTATTGAGGAGATGTTTCAAGGAATCGAACTCATTGCAGGCGCAAAAATTGATTTTCAATTTGGCCCTGTGGTGATGTTGGGTATAGGCGGTGTAAGTGTTGAAATCTACCAGGATACTGTCATTCGCATGGCTCCGGTAGACAGCAAGGATGTCGAATCAATGGTAGAACACCTCAAGGCACACAGCCTTCTTAAGGGATTTCGCGGAGCAAAACCAATCAACATGGCAGCCCTGACCAATCTGATGACAACCTTCTCGCAGCTGGTCACTGACTTGTCTGCCGATATCGAATCCATCGACCTGAACCCGGTTATCTGCAATGAAGAACGGTGCGTTGCCGCAGATGCAAGGATAATACTGCCCTCTGCAGGGAATTAATCAAACGCCCACGGCTCCAGGTCAAAAACAATCAGATATTCTCCAAGCCATTCTGTTGGCAGGAAGACTTGGAGAATCACATCCGATAACAAATACATGGCAATTGAGAATAATGGTTGGCGATTTTTTCAATCAGTACGTACAAAGCCAGAGAGTTCGTCTTTGTGTATGAATAGCTGTGATAGGACAATGGAGATAAAACGGTAAATGATTGCAGATAAGGCGTTACTACTTTCCCTGGTGATCTTTACCGGTATTTTTTGTCAGTGGCTGGCTTGGCGGGTAAAACTCCCGGCCATTCTCTTCCTCCTCTGCACCGGCATTCTTGCAGGCCCGGTCCTTGGCTGGCTGGATTCCGATGCCCTCTTTGGCGACCTGCTCTTTCCCTTCATCTCACTTTCTGTTGCGATTATCCTTTTTGAGGGCAGCCTGACTCTCCAGTTTCATCAGATAGCGGGACTGAGGAAAGTAATCCGGAATATGGTGTCCGTGGGTGCTCTTATCACCTGGCTGATCACTTCGGCAACAACCCATTACGCCCTGGAATTTTCTTGGGAGCTCTCCTTTCTTTTCGGTGCCATAACCGTTGTCACCGGACCGACTGTGATAGTACCTCTCCTGCGTACGGTCAGACCCAGTGCACCGGTGGCCAATATCCTGCGCTGGGAAGGGATAGTCATTGATCCCATCGGTGCCATCATGGCCGTTCTAGTCTATGAATTCATCCTGCTGGGTGCCGGCAGCAATGCCATGAGCCATACTTTTTTGGCTTTCGGCAAGATGATCGCCATTGGCCTTGCCCTGGGGTCAGTATCTGCCTACCTGTACGCCACCCTGCTTCGCCTTCACTGGCTGCCTGAATTTCTCCACAACGTCAGCACCCTGGCGATGGTGATCATGGTCTTCAGTCTGTCGAACACCCTGCATGACGAGTCAGGCCTGCTGACGGTCACGATAATGGGCATGTGGCTTGCCAACAGCAAAGCCGTCCCCATTAATGAAATCCTTCATTTCAAAGAGAGCTTAAGTGTACTGCTGATCTCCGTACTTTTTATCGTCCTTGCCGCCCGCCTGGATTTTCATATGTTTGTGCAACTCGGCTGGCCGGCACTTTTTGTCTTTCTTTCCATCCAGTTTCTCTCTCGCCCTTTAAGCGTTGTCATCTCGGCCTTTGGCTCCAGTCTGAGCTGGCCGGAGCGTCACCTCCTGGCCTGGATTGCCCCCCGAGGGATTGTGGCGGCAGCTATCTCCGCACTTTTCGCTATCAGACTGGAGGAATCAGGCTACACAGAGGCATCGCTGCTGGTCCCCTTAACTTTCATGGTGATCATCGGCACTGTGGGACTGCAAAGCACCACTGCCGGATTTATTGCCAGATGGCTTGGAGTGGCAGAACCGGATCCGAAAGGATTTCTCATCATCGGTGCCAATCGCGTTGCCAGAGCGATTGCCCAGGCTCTTAAAGAACATGAATTCCGGGTAGTCCTGATTGATACCAGCTGGGAGAAGATCAGTATGGCACGGATGGAGGGTTTGCAGACCTACTACGGGCAACCCGTTTCTGAACATGCCGACCGGCATCTTGATCTGGTCGGAATCGGCAGAATGCTGGGACTGTCCCCTCGAGGTTCACTCAACTCACTGGCCTGCATGTATTATCGGATGGAACTGGGCTACAATGCTGTTTACGCCCTGCAGACCGAAAAGGAAAAAGATATTACCGAAGACAGAAAGAGTGGTTCGGCCAGGAAATGGGCCACGCTCTTTGGAAAAGAGGTGACCTTTTCCTCCTTAATGGCCGGCCTGCATGAAGAATGGTCCATCCGCAGCACCATGCTGACGGAAAGTTTTACCTATGAAGACTATCTCAGCACATACCGGAAACGGGCAATTCCTCTTTTTGCCCTTAGTCCAAATGGCACGGTGACAATTTTCACCGTGGAAAAACAGCCTGTTCCCGGGGCCGGTTGGACCCTGCTGAGTTTTGTGGCCCCGCAAGAATAAAAAAAACTGACATCAACAACAGAAAGCAGGAAAGGTGCATAAATGGCGGCAACAAAAAAAGATTCAAATGATCACAGGAAGGAGGCTTCCCTTGACGCAGCTCTGCGTGATCGTGAAATCAGGCAGAAGACATACAGAGAGCGGGCACTTAAAATTTTTCCATGGGTATGTGGAAAATGCGGGCGCGAATTCAGCGGCAAAAAAATTCGAGAACTGACAGTCCATCATAAAGATCATAACCACGAAAACAACCCGCCTGACGGCAGCAACTGGGAACTTTTATGCCTCTACTGCCACGACAACGAACATTCGCGATTTCTTGATGTCGAATGGTGTGACACACCTGCTCCCGGCAGCACTGACAATCCTGTCACAACCCATACTCCCTTCTCAGCACTGAAGGATATGCTCGTTAACAAAAAGTGACACTCCCCTCAATCCTGGGCCTCACAGCGGAGAGCCAATTCCTGAAGGGACTTCAGATACTCTTCCGAACAATCGAGATAAAAAGATAAGGCCCGGGAGAACTTTTTACCCAAGACCCCGTCGACAAACAGCTGACTGATCTGTCGCTGCTGGGAAAGAACAAGCTGGGAGGCCACCATGATCCGCCGTTCCTCCCCAGACATGGCTTTCATTATCGAAGGCAGTGTACTGGTCGCCCGAGGCTGATACATCCAGATATAGAGAAGATCGAGGGCATTGATAATGACTATTTTCCCCAAATCCGGGTTCTTTTTAGCCATGGCCTTCATGAATTCTTTGGGCGACTCGAGCATCTCAAGCACATCTGCCTCCGGAAACAGTATCTCCAGGGCGGCATAAGTTTCAAAGACCTGGGCGATCTTGGCCGAATAATCCATGGACCGGAAACCAATATTGTTGAACCGATCAGCCAATCCCTCAATAAACCCGGCCACACAGTCCGAAGCCAGTTTGGAAATGACAGCAGCCCACTTCTGCAGTATATCGTTTACCGCCACCACATTGGAACCACCAAGCATCCAGCCGACAACCCCGTTAAAGAGGATCGCCAGTGGAATGGAAAGGATGCTGCGGAAAAAATTACCGTATACTGCACCCTTGGGCAGGCCCCGGAAAATATTGTGACCCGAGATGTAGACCCCGTTAGCCAGTGCCATAAAGGAATAGAGGGCAACCGGATTTGTTCCCGTGGTGATGCCAAACATCTTTTCGAGAATCAGAGTCTTGACAATCAGATCGAGCAAAGGGACGGAGAAACCGGTAAAAAGCAAGGAGTAAGACAGCCTGTCCCAGCTCACATACTCCTTCCATTTCAGAAGAGGAGAACGGGCGAAACCGCCCGCTCCGAGGACAGACTGGATGATATTTCTAAGCCCTGTAATACCAAACCAGATGAACGCACCGAAATAGGCGAGAAACCACCAGTCTTTAGTCAGGGCAAAGGTGGCGAAAGCAGGAATGAAACCGATAAATATCCTAAGTCCATTTTTCAGATAATGATTCAGATACTCCAGAGGGATTTTTTCCTGCTCACCTGCATCATCACGAATCTCAAGCGATAACCCGTTATCCTGCACGGCCTGCATCCATCCCAGGGTAGCCACATTGCCATTGGGTTCCATGTGAGCGGAATAGGCCTGCACCACCCAGTCCTTCTGCCGCTCATACCCGAAGTTGAGTCCTGAAAAAACAGGCACCAGGGCACATGACGGAGTTAACCCGATACTCTTCTGATCCCAGGGAACATTTCCATAATCCGATATCCCGTTGTAGTGATTCCTGGGAAGATACGTCACCTGCAGGTGTACGGTAATCCGTACAGGGATATTCCAGCGACTGGGCTGCCGTTTACGATCCAGTTCTCTCCTCGCACGACGCGGTAGGGTCTCCTTCATGACCATTCCCATGCCATAACTGTTGCGAGAACCACCAGTGGAATCGCTGCCAATACGGGATTTGAGTTTTGAAATCTTGTAAAACCCTTGCAATGTCAGCATATTGTACAATATAGAAGTGAGTTTTTCCCTCCTTTGTTTCATCTCCGGGGTTAAGGCATCAGCCTCTTTCACATCGTGAATAATCTTCTGAATGACTCGTTTCAGATTGATGATATTGCCCTGATTAATTGCCAGCTGGAGCTTGTTAATCTCTAGGTAATGAATTGCCTTGCCTCTGGTATAGTCCTTCAGATTAAAAATTTCCAGATGGGTAATCTTCCCCTGACAGTCGTTAAGAAGCTCCAGAACATCGGCCGGGCTGAGTTCGCTCAAATTCAGGGTAACCCGTGAGCCGGTATGAAGACCTTCCAGCCGGCTGAGAAGCTCTTCCGGAGAAAACAAGAGCATGCCAGGCACATCAGGATCATCATGCGGTACAAAGGGATTATGGATATCCGGATTTTTATCCGGCTGCAGAAAACTCTCGATGATGGCATCAGGGTCCAGGGTATTCATAACCTCAACGGCATGCGTGATATACAGCCGCTCGTCCTGATCTGCCTCCACCCACCTTTTTCGAAATATCAGCACCTGCTGCCGCATGGCCAACAGCATATGATTGTAAATAAACTTGGCGAGATGCAGAAGCGAAGGCTGTCCTGAACCAACAAAGGTGATGAAATCCTCCCTGGCAAATACGGGAAGATTAGTGCCGTACGCCTCATTGATCACCGGTCGGTGCCTGCTGTTAAACTCCTTAAACACGTCAAACACATAACACTGTTGAAATTTGGAAACCTTACGACCTTCATCCATGAATGCCCTGGCCGGACCATCTTTGATGAAATTGAGGAAATCCTGACTGTCAGCAAAACCACGCGGAGCCCAGATGAATTTGACGTACCGGCCACGAAATCTGGCAGAAAATTCTATGCCTATCCTGACGGTGATACCCATGATCTCAGCCGACTCCAGTAATTCAGCGGCCACCTCTACATTGATATAATTGTAGTAAATCACCGTAAGACGGCGGATGCCTTTTATCCAAGCATCCATAATCAAATGGGTCGACGACTTGCGCCCCTTGGTATTGGCGTCGTGCACATGATCATCGAAAGCGATCTGGTTCCACTCCTCCGGCATCTCGATCAGATGGTACTTCTTCAACTGACTGCGGACAAAACGGGGTTTGCCGAAGGTAGCTGTCCGGAAATCACGGGCAAGTTTTAACTGCCGCAGAAAGTCTCCCTTAGAGCGGATAAGTTCCTTCATGATCTCAAGCAGGACCCGGGCCGTATTCCTGCGCAGCATACTCTGTGAACTGCACAGCACCTCATCGCGTAAACAGCGGAGTGCATTCTGTCGATCCGCTGCCTTTCCCGCCTCGAGAGAACCCAGCAGATGAATGACCGCATAGGCGATACGCAGGGCCATGGAGGCAGTCATTCCCTTGATGCCGTGGGGATGGAGATAGGGAATCAGCAGATTTTTGATGAGCTTGTGGGCTGCATCACGATTGAGAACATCATTGACGATATTCAACAGGACATAATCATTTTGGTCGAAAAAATACCTGGATACCCGTTTCTTTGGGATCATCTCAATTCACAATCACAGAATAAAACAACAGGACTTCACATTATAACAATTCGTTACAGCAACTTAACAAGACAACTCACTCTCATTGATACGTGATATTCCATCTGTCATTGTCAACTAACAGTTATTGAACAATAACACAAATAAGAATATTGTAGCCTGTCATTTCTTTCAATCCACCAAAGTCGGAAGCAGGCAGGAGACTGCCCTTCTTAATTTCTAAAAGAGATCGAGGCAGGCAATACCTCAACACCTGTCACGCTTGCAGCCGGGAGAACAAGTTAACAGACAGGCATCCCCCCTTCCTGCAAGAGCATGTCAACATGTCACTTTGCGCAAAAGGAGACAACTGACTTGCGAGAAACAGACGAAGGGGAAAGGCCATCGGCAGATGACGCCAACTGGGAGAAGAGGGGAATTTTTTTCAGACGTAAGGGAAGGAATCAATTTTCCTTTTAAAACTCCAAAAATCTGGATGCAGCATTGCCAGGAAGGGTATCAGTTCCAGTCTCCCGACGATCATATTAATGATAAAAATAATTTTGGTTGCCACCGACAATCCGCAAAAGCTCCCATCGGCCCGATTTCACCAAAGCCCGGACCGATTTCACCAAAGCCCGGACCGATATTACCAATAGTGGCCGCCGTACCCACCAGTCCGATGGCTGCATCACCCTCAATAGCGGTGACAATAAGAGCTGAAGCAGTCATCAGGGCAATATAAAAGAGGAGAAAACCGAGAATCTGTCTCTGAACATCTCCGGCCAAGGTTTTGCGGTCAATTTTGATCGGCAATACGGCCTGATGATGAATAATCTGAGTTATCTCACGCCTGAGATATTTGTAACCGAACAGCACCCGGATCACTTTCACGCCACCACAGGCAAAGCTTTCCCTGCCGCAACGACCAACTGTTTTGGAGAAGAATATTCCGATAGATCCTGTTATGGTTTTAGGCACTTACCAGCCCCTGCACCAATCTCCCCAACACACCACTCAAACAACACAGCCGATGTATAGTCAATAATTTCCTGTCTTTTTGTGACAAAATAATTTCACGAAGAATGCTGCCTAAAATCATGGGATTGGATATGACAGCGTCGCAGCAGGCGTTGAAAAGCCTGACGTTCCATACCACTGGCTCTGGCCGCTGCAGATACATTTCCGTTGCTTTTAGTCAAAGCCGCTTTCAGATAGCGAGAGGTGAAATGCGTAACCACTTCTTCTTTAGCCTCCTTGTAGGAAAGCTTATCGGCAAAGACAGGTATTTCTACTCCTGCATTGCCTGAACACCCCTCCTCCAACTCTTCTGGATTGAGAAGATCGGCTGGAGTTATGATAGTTGATGAGGTGAGAAGTACCGCTCGATTAATACGATTCTGCAACTCGCGAACATTCCCCTTCCACTCCCTGCGCATAAGACATTGCAAAGCGTCCTGGGAAAGTTCCATTCCCTGACGTTGATATTCCTGCGCATATCTTTTCAGAAAATAGAGCGCCAGCAGAGGAATATCTTCCTGCATTTCATGAAGACCAGGCATGGTAACCGTCATCACGTTCAAACGATAAAAGAGATCTTCTCGAAATTCACCTCTGGCCATCTTTTTTTCAAGATCCTGATTGGTGGAAGCCAGGACACGGACATCCACTTTTACTGTGCTGGTCTGGCCCAGAGGTTGAATCTCTTTCTCCTGCAGTACCCGCAACAATTTGGTTTGCAGAGAAACCGGGATATCGGCAATCTCATCAAGAAGAATCGTGGAACCTGCCGCCTCCAGAAAAAGCCCGTCTTTATCACGGTCGGCTCCGGTAAAGGCGCCTTTGGCATACCCAAAGAGCTCACTTTCCAGAATCTGTTCAGGAAGAGCCGGACAGTTGACTGTAATCATCTTTCTCTTCCCGCGCTTACTCATCTTATGAATTGTCCTGGCCGCAACCTCCTTACCAGTACCCGACCCTCCTCGAATAAGGACAGTTGCATCACTCTGGCCAAGACGGGTCAAAAGCTCTATTGCCTGACGCAGGGGACGACTCTGCCCTACAAATTCAGTGGGTTTATCTGTTTTTTCCAGCTCTTGATGGAGCTGCAGATTTTCCCGGAGGAGCTGTGTCCGTTCAAAGGCCCGAAGAACAACCTGGCTGATTTTCCTGTTATCAAAGGGTTTTTCCATGAAATCATATGCCCCGTTTTTCAGAGCTGTGACAGCCATCTCAATGGTCCCATAAGCCGTCATAACAACAACACTGATATTACGGTCCAGGCCGGTCACCTTGTCCAAAAGTTGCAGCCCATCCATATCCGGCATGACAATATCAGTAAGAATCACATCCGGTTGCCAGGACTTAAGCAAGGTTATTGCCTCAAGTCCGGATTGAACGATGGAGACCTCACAGTCACAATTTTTGGCCAGAACCTTGCGCAGAAGATGAAGCAGATCTAACTCATCATCCACAATCAGAAGCCGCTTTGAAGGAGTATTTGCCATTTTTTTCTACACCCCTCTCCCGTCCCGCATAACCTGAAAATATTGTTGCACAAAACGACCGGACACAGTATCAGCAATGGAAAAATGCAAAACACCCTTGGGCGGGAAAGAGCCGGTCAAGGCAAGGAATATATCACGGGAAAGCTTGGCTGTTGTGGTGTCAAGCATACTCCTCTGCTCACTGTCCCGAACCTGACGGCAGCGCAGAGGACGTTGGCCACAGATCAAACAGGTTCCTTCTGCAAAAAGAGGACAGAGATATTCCATACCACTCTCATCGTTTTCTCCTGCTGCCCCTTCTATTTTGGCCTTAAGAGCCAGCTCCAGGACATCATGACGATTTTCTCGGCTTAAGCTTGAATTTATAACATGGCTGACATGGACTGCCTCTACTAACTGCAATTCAAAAGAATGACGACAGAGAGTAACATCAAGCTCTGGTGCTCCAGCCTCCTCCAGCAATACTGAGTAGTCATGAAGAAAGGGGATAAGGTCAACAGTTTCCGGATTTTCAATACTCGGCTCCCGGGCATCCAATTGTCCCTGCTGCTTCCCATATTTCCTGAGCAGCTTCCACTGACTATAGTTGCTAGGATTGGCGCGGGTTCCTTTCAGTCTTTTTTCCGTAAATTTGAGACCAAGCCCGCGACGCAAGAGATAAGCGGATACAAAGGTACCGGTACGTCCAATGCCATGGCGACAATGAACAAGAACCTTTTTCTTCAGGAAAAGTGCCTCATCCAGCCATTGCAGGGCCTGTTCCATAAGCTCCATATCCGGGGCACACTCATCAGGGATAGGGAGAAAGTAGACTTCAAAACCAGATTTTTCTTCAAGCTCATGCAGATCACAAAATTCTCCGCACAGATTGACGATGGCTCCAATTCCTTGATCCTTGATAGAATCAAGTTCTTCATAGGACATCGGGGCATACCCCACGGCCAACTGATTCGTTACCCAAGTAATGATATATGACACATCTTTCTCTTTCTCTTTAAATTAAGGAGCTGCCCAAAGCTTACGAATCGATCTTTTTATCATTATCTCATTTTTGAGACGCATGTCCATTACTTTTGTCACCCTCAAAAAACAGTCCATGACCTCTATCCGTTTCAATATCCCCTTTGCACCCAGTCAATACTCTCCACTGCCTGACAACAAAGGAAATTCTTACCACTAATCTTCAGCACATCTCTGTGTCATTCCCGCGGGAATCTAGGAGATCTTGCCAAATAATCTGAATTCCCGCCTATGCTGGAATGACTTTGCGACAAGGGAATACTTATGAGATATCAATGTGCCACCTGGATTACTTCTTGTTTGGCTGAGTTTGAATGGTAATCATAAAGGAAATAATTAAAGCCATTCCCACTCCCTCTTACAAAACAGCATTGGGACACTTAAGAATATCAGATATATTTTTCTCTTCATTCCCCTAACAAAAGAGCAGGACCATAATCTCCCCTTACATCACGCCATACTCTTTCCAAAAAACCCAGAAATTTCAAATTTCAATGAATCAGACATCATTTCGATTCCATTTTTCATGGTATACTGGTACTATAAATAAAGTAGAGACAAGTACCTATCGATTGAAAATTACTACTTTATTCGGAATCCGCCAGCCATGTCCTCATTCAACCACCCCTCTTCGTTCTCCAACCTGCAGCAAGATATTCTTTCTTCTCTCAGCAGTGCCCCCGGAGACAGCAAAACCCAATGTCAACACCTGCAACCCCTCTTAAAGAAAAAGAAAAAAGAAGTCTGTAAAATCATTCTCTACAACCTGGTCCAACTGAATTTTACTCAGGATAATAGCTGTGAACACTGGGATGCCATTGTCCAACATGCCCAAAAACTGCAGACAACCCTCAAACGAAAGGTTGGCTTGGCAACTGTTGCCTGTGACTATTTCAGCACAATCAACCCCTGCCTGGACAATCCAAAGCTGATAGAGTTCGCCAGGCTTGAGGAAACTCTGAAATCTGCCCACCATGATTTCCTAACCGGTTTACTGAGCCGAGAGGCCTTTCAAAATTTCTTCGAACAGGAGATCTCCAGAGCCACCCGACACGGCCAGAACACCACCCTGGTCTTCTTTGATCTGGACAAGTTTAAAACAATCAATGATACACATGGCCATCTTATCGGGGACAAGGTGCTGAAACAGGTTGGAAAAATAATCCTTGATTCAAAACGGAAGGAAGATATGGCCTGTCGCTTTGGAGGGGATGAGTTCCTTCTTCTTCTCCCTGAGACCAGTAAATCAATGGCCATACGTGTCAGCAAAAAGATCCATAAACAGCTCAACAACCTGACCATTGTCCATGAAGAACAACCTATCCATGTTCGTTGTAGCGGTGGCCTGGCCTCTTTTCCCCTCGACAGTAACACAGGTAGGGGGATAATGGACTGCGCAGACCAGGCCCTGTATCAGGCCAAGAGCAGAGGGACCCATCAACTCATCCATTATGCCAAAGAAAAACGGACCTACTCAAGAAACGACTTTGAAAAAAGTATCTGCATCTACTCCACTGAGAAAAAGAAGAATATAAATAACAGTAAGGCGAAGAACATCAGTGAAGGAGGACTCCTCATCTCCAGTGACACTGCGTATTCCATCGGAACACACCTGGAACTGGAAATTCCTCTGCAAGATGCATCTCCTCTTACCGTCACTGGTTCAGTAGTACGGATAGAACAGTTCGGCCCCCGGAATTTCGATCTGGCCTTATGTTTTTTCCTCTCCGACGGCAGCGCTACCAAAGCCATAGCCGATTACATACTGCAAAAACGTGCCCGTTAACAAAAAGGGAGGCCAGATTCCTTTAAAAATATGAGAACAGGACATAAAGATTTTTCATTAAAATTGGCAACAGATTGATTCTATGAGCATACCCGTGACCAATCAAGTCAAAAACCAAGAGATAAGACAACTCACGGAATTGCTTTCCCTACTCCACATCGCCTTAAAAAACATCCGCTTCTACCCAGCCGGGCACGAGGTGGTAAAGACCCGGACAGCAGCAGCTCACCGCATACTTACCAGGCTACTGAGCAAAAGAAAGATATTACTATTCGGTATTGCCAGAGACACGATCACCTTTGAAGAAAACCCTCTTGGAGAAGACTCGATAGCCTGCACTTCTTTTGCTCAAACCCTCAGCCGCCATGAAATTGGTTCCCTGACCTTCTCCTCTGGTGTCAGCCAGCACTCCCTCTTTTTATTTCTCAAGACTGTCGGTGTCCTTCCTGAACACAGAAATGAGAGCAGAAGCCTGGAACAGGAACTTTCTTCCCTGAATATCTCTCATATTCAAATCGAAACTGTAGATTATAGCTATTTTGACCAGATCGAAAACAAGCCTGCAGGCGACATTCAAGCAGACCCCATAACCTGGTTAAGTTTTGCAAACAAACTCACCAGCGGCATGCTGGGTCATGCGAGCAACAACCTTGACAATATCAGCAACAAACTTACTACCCCTGAAGGACTTGCGGCGGCTCTTAATAGTCATGCCCACACTCAACCTGGTATCATTCAAGACTACTCCAGACTCCTTGACCAGGTATTACAGCAATCCTCACAGGAGAATCCTTCCCTCTCTTCCTTTGGCGGAAAAGAACTCAACAAGATATTGACTTCACTCAACCCGAAACTCCGCAGTCAATTTCTTAACGCAACCCTTGAACGATGCGACAAAAACCTGGAACTAACCGACCCCGAAGAGATACTGGGAAAATTCTCCGACAGCCTGGTGCTTGACATGCTGCAACAGGTCAACAAAAAAGGCTCTACTGTCTCTCCGGCCCTGCTGAACCTCATCGAGAAAATATCCCACATACGCTTTAACCCTGACTCCGGCTCCACATCCACCATGTCCAAACGGGAAATCAGCAACCTTCTGGAACCGGAAAAATATGACCAATACGTTGGCAAAAACTACCACCAGACCCTCAGTCAGCTCTCAAATGTGAAAGCAGCAGGTCACTCTCCTCCTCCCGGCTTCCCCATGGAACAGCATCTGGCAACGCTGGGAGATGATCATCTGAACAGGCAGATTGTTCGCGCCACTCTTATTTTTATGGAGGAGACGGAAGGGGTTACCGACTATACGGAATTCGCCAACAGACTCATGGAGTTCACCCTTGAACTTCCCGAGACCGGATCCTTTGACCTCCTTCTCTCCATCGCCAAGAGCCTGATACGCCATGCCAGCAAAAAAAGATCTGCCGCCACCAGAGGAGCAGCCGCCGAATGCCTCAAAGAACTGACTGACTCCGATTTCCTCGACCGAGTCCATTCAGCCCTGCAAGGGGCATCGGACCCGGAAAAACAGATCGCCACATCCTTCCTTATGCTCCTGGGTCCGGATATCCTGGATCAAATGATCAAAATATTCTACATGCAGCAGCATGTGTCTGAAAACGATCCACTTGTCACTGTATTCAAAAAATTCAGGGTAGAAACACTGACCAGGATCTTCAAGATTCTGCCAAAGGAAAATGTTGCCCGTATCCAGAAATTGCTTCTTCTTGTCCAGTATCTCGGCACACAGGGAACAGCCCGGCTTTTACATGCACTACTGGATCACGACGACATCGACATTCGCTCCCAGGTCCTTGATCTCCTCCTTCCCTTAGAGGACGAAGAGGCCTTTGCCACCCTGGAATCCATGCTTGCTTCAAAAAACAGCCTGCTGGTTGAATCAGCCATTGAACGCTGCAATCTCCACAAACCTCCAGCCTGTGTTCCAAACCTTCTCCAACTCCTCGAATATCAGTTTATCAAAGAATCAGCCATTGAAAGAAACCGAAAGCTGTTTTTGGTGCTTGGCCGTATCGGTGACAACAGGGCCTTGCCCGCTCTGGAGAAAATTGCTTTTTCAAAATGGCTTTTCCATCGGCAAGCCGTCGCAACAATGAAACGTGTGCTCTTTTACTCCCTCAAGGGATACCACCCCAAAGACCGACTTGACCTGGTACAAAAAGGGCTGCAGTCAAAAGATGAGGAAATTCGCAAGATATGCAGCACACTTTAAGGACAACGGTGCAGCTTGCGCTGACATGCCGCCAACCGTAACAGCAGAGGATCAAACAGGGAATATGATTCTGAGCAAACAAAAACAGGCCAAAATCCTCGATCAGAAAATTTCTACCACCCTTTACCTGCTGAGGACAATTATCACCAATTCCCGTCTCTATTCCATCGACAATGAGAAGGTCAGAGAGATGATAAGCAAGGCCTTTAACAGCCTCAATGAGATCCTGAGGAGCACCAGGGAATTAACCCTTCTTATCATTGACAACGATCTAATCATCAACAACCGGGCAATCCGGCCCGAAGAGGCTGAACACTTCACCCTCTTCATCACTATTCTCAAACAAAAAGAGATCGGCCATGTCACGTTCAAAAAAGGGATAACACCAAGAGAATTGGTTCAATTCCTCTCCGATCTCTCCTCTCCCCTGAGCCAATCGGTATACAACGGCGCCGGTATCTCCTGCGGAAAATTGGGTTTTAAAGAAGATCTCAGAGATACCATTTCTTCATCTCCCTCACCCGCTGCCACGGTGAGCAAAGGCGAGGTTACTCCCAGAGACCAGGAACTTATGGACAAGCTGAAATCACTGTCGCAGGAACAGTTGATTCTGGCTCAGGAACTCTACTTTTCCGTCAAGCAGAAAAAAGAATATAATCTGCATGGAGTTCGGGATGCCATGTCCTCCTTTGTCACCCTCTTTTCACAAAATCTGAATCCCCTGTCCATGCTGACAACTCTCAAGTCCGGTGATGAATACACCTTTACCCATGTCATCAATGTCTGTATCCTTACCCTGGCACAGGCAGAGTCGCTGGGTTTTAAAGATCAACATCTCTACGACATCGGCATCACTGCGGCACTCCATGATATCGGCAAGGTCTTTATTCCGGACGAAATCTTAAACAAACCAGCAAAGCTGGATCCGGAAGAACGGGAAATCATCGAGACCCACTCCATGAAGGGGGCGGGATACATACTCAACCTCAGCAATGTTCCAAAGCTGGCAGTACTGGCGGCCCTGGAGCATCATATTCGTTTTGACGGCAGCGGCTATCCAAATATTGGCAGGAACTGGAAAACCCATATTATCAGCCAAATGATCTCCATTGCTGACACCTATGACGCCATGCGCAGTTGCAGGCCCTACCACGACCCAGCCCCGGAAAAGAAAATTATCGATGTACTGATCAAAGAAAAGGGGTCAAGCTTCAACCCCTTGCTCGTAGACAACTTCCTGACCATTCTCAGCAGGAACAAGTCCAAACCGTTTTAACTCTTTTCCAGTCGCTCCCTCAAACGCTCCACCAGTTGTGAAAGTGATGCACCGGCCCGTGCCCCGCACCGATCTTAACTTCCGCCCCTCCTTGCAGGGCTCCATCGATATACTTCTTGGCCTCTCGCACAGCATCAGGCAACGTTATTCCTCTGGCCAGGCAAGCGGCAATGGCCGAAGAGGTAGTGCATCCGGTACCATGACTGTTTGGCGTATCTATACGCGGGCTTTCGAGCTCCAGAATCTCTCCTCTCAGACGATCATAGAGGAGATCAACACTAGTGGACTCAATGAGAGCCCCTCCCTTGAGGAATACCCGGTCACAGCCAAGAGCTGCCAGATCCCGACAGGCATCAGCCATCTGTGACCGTTCCCTTACAACCCTGTCAAGTAGTACCGAGGCCTCTGCCAGATTAGGAGTGATAACCGTGGCCATGGGAAAGAGATACTCTTTCAGAGCCTGGACCGCATCATCCTGAAGCAGCTTATCCCCGCTCCTGGTCACCATCACCGGATCCAGGACAATGGCAGAACAGTCATATCGTTGCAGACACCGGGCCACGGTCCTGATAACCTCCGGAGAATGGAGCATCCCTATCTTCACCACATCTGTTCCGATATCGGTCAAAACCGCATCCATCTGCTGAGCGATAAATTCCGGAGGAACCGGATGAATGGCTGTGACAGTAACCGTATTCTGTGCGGTCAGGGCCGTTATCACAGACATGCCGTAACAGCCGAGGGCAGAGAAAGTTTTCAGATCCGCCTGTATGCCTGCCCCGCCCCCGCTGTCTGAACCGGCAATAGTCAATGCTCTGAAATAGTTCTTCATCCCCCTTTCCCCTTCTTTTGCAAAAACTTCCACAGCAACACTTTCTCTACCAGACATGAATCAAGTCCACTGCCTTGACCGGTTTTTCAATCAAGCCATGCTCCAGTGAAAAATCGGCAAAACGCTGCCAGGCAACAACATCAGAGACCCCTGGAGTTGCATAAAAGGGGAAAGTCAGATGAAAAGCCTCAGTCTCCGTACGAGAATCTGCCTCGGGAACAGCCTTGAGATAGGTCTTCAAAGCCTCTTCCGGATGCTCGCGCATAAATAGTGTTGCCGCCTCTACTGCCTGAACAAATCCTCTGACACTCTCTTTTTTCTTGGCAAGGGTCTTGGCTCCGCAGACAAAGATCAACTCTTCGTAATCGGGAATTCCCCATTTCTCCAACTCAAAGTACCCAGCTTCCAGATTCTCATGGGCCATCGTCACTGTTTCATAGGTCTTAAAAGGACCCATCACCGCATCCACCTTCCCTGCAACCAGTGCTGGTACAATGGTAAACCCCACATTGATTGCTTCATAATTCTGCACCCCGTTGATGGTCATAAAGGCCTTGAGCATAACATCCATGAGTCCGGGAACCGTGTAGCCGATTTTTTTCCCCTCCAGATCCTTGGGAGTCTCTATTCCTGAATTTTTCAGAAATAAAAGAGTAGTCAAAGGATGCTCCACCAGCCTGCCCACCACCCTGACATCCAGACCGGCGGATGCCGCAATAATGGTCTGAGGCTCATAAGAAACTGCCATATCCACGTTTCCGGAAGCGGCAAGTTTAAGACCATCCGCCGTCTCAGAGGGAGAAATGATTTCCACTTCCAGTCCTTGTTCCTTAAACAATCCCCTCTCCTGCGCCACATAAATAGGCAAATGATCAATATTGGGAAACCAGTCCAGCATCAGGGTCAGCTTCTGGGCCGATGCCGGAGTCACGCAGAAAAAAAATGAACAAACGACAAATATTGCAGCCAATTGTTTTTTCATGAAGAGTATCCTTCTGTTAAGTTTGACAATTTTATAAAACCCAATTTTTCAGATGGCTCTGTGAAAATTTTGTACCACTCAGATATAAAGCAGATAATGCTTTTTCACTTCCCCATAAATTTAGGGTGCCTTGAAAAATTAGAATTTTCGTTCAAAATCGAGGCATGAGGAAAATTTTACCGCAGGCATATATTTGATATCCCGAGGATAAAATTTTCCTCATAACGAAGAGTTTGGGGGAAAAAGCAATTTTGCAAGGTAGCCTTTAATGATTTTCTTTCCAGCAGATACTCTTTCTCTCCAGCCAACCCACTCCAAACCAGAGAAAGAGTCCCATAAGGGACAGCCAGAGGATTACAGCAAAGACTAAATCAACTTTCAAGCGGGCATTGGCTTGAATCATCAGGTAGCCCAGACCCTTTTGTGCGCCAACCCACTCGCCGATCACCGCGCCGATGGTGGCCACCGTCACCCCCACCCGCAGTCCGGCAAAAAAATGCGGTAGAGCCCATGGCCAGTAAAGCAGACGCATGGTCTGCCAGAATCCTGCCCCCATGAGACGAAATAAAACCCGAAATTCACGGTCGCAGCCCTTAAACCCTTCCAGCAGACTGACGGTTATGGGAAAAAAAATGATGATTGCCGCCATCAGTACCTTGCCCGCCATCCCGTATCCCAACCACACGACAAGCAGCGGGGCCAGGGCAAAGACAGGTATGGCCTGGGAGGCAACAAGAAACGGAGAGAGCGCCTTTTCCAGCCAGGGATAGGCAAACATTGCCATGGCCAGAGGGATTGCCACCGCCAGGGCCAGAGCGATACCACAAATAATTTCCAGGCCGGTGATTAAAGCATGGGGCAGGATCAGTGGAGCCTGCAGCAAAGCAGTTCGGCCAATGACCGAGGGCGGCGGTAGGATAAAATGCGGAATCTCCAGAATACGACAAGCCGCCTCCCACAGACCAAGAAGCAGAAGTAATATGCCAAGAGCCAGGAAATTAGCACGAGACATGGTCGATATCTCCCTGCAGCTTTTGCAGAATAGTATCCTTCATGGACAACAGCTCGGGATCATCGAAGCGCCTGGGTTTTTTGCCATGGAGAACAATTTTCTCCCTGATCGCCATAGGTTTCACACTGAGCAGATAGAGATCATCGGCCAGGAGCAGGGCTTCATCCACATCATGGGTGATCATGATCAGAGTCCTGTCAAACTCACTCTGCAGCAAGACAAGCAGAGACTGTAGACTTTTTCGGGTAATAGCATCAAGTGCCGAGAGGGGCTCATCAAGCAGGATCAAGTCTCGGTTGAACATGAGGGTTCGTACCAGGGCGCAGCGTTGACGCATCCCTCCGGAGACCTGATGAGGCAGATGCTCTTCATAACCGGACAGTCCCAACCGGGAGAAGAGTTGACTGGCTCGAGAGCGGGCCATGTGAAGGTCGCCGCCTCCTGTCCGGGCCGGTAGCAGACTGTTATCGAGAAGAGAAAACCAGGGAAGGAGCAGATCCTTCTGGTGCATATAGGCAGCCAGTTCTCCAAGGTGACCGACCTCTTTCCCCTGCCAGCACAACTGTCCTGCATCAGCAGCCGTGACCCCGGTGAGAACATCGAAAAAGGTGCTTTTACCGCAGCCGGACGGGCCAATAAGCACAGCAAAACGATTCCGGGTCACTGTAAGATCAAATCCGGAAAAGACAGGCTGCTGGTCAAAAACCTTGGTTAACCCGGAGACAGAAAGCATCATCCACACTCAACAGGGAAATACCCCTGAAAATTAAAGGGAAGTTTTTAGGATCGCTTAAGGGAACCTTGAATGAAAGAACGCTGAATCCAGACAGAGGAAGGGAAAAAGAGACAGCAAAAGGCGATGTCGGCTTCCCTTCGCCAGTATGACCTGGATCAGGTTCCAGGGGTCGAAACTTATCAGTTTCCTCTCAGCCGATAAAAATCGGCTCCCCCAGTCCGTCTAGTACGCTGCAACAAAGTTGCTGAAAAGCAAGCTAACCTGATCCGCCAAAATTTGTCAACCAGGCAGATACAAAAGCCTTATTATTCGCTCACGCTTATTTCTCCTGCTTCGAAACAAACAGTTTACAGCTGAATCAGGGAAAAAACGTCAGGAGTGGTTCCTGTTTTTTTAAATCCTTAAGAGAATAATGTGTCCCCCGCCAGTCAATACCCTGATTGACAAGGGTTGTCCAGACCGCTTGCATCACTATATAAACAATAAAATACGGGGTAATAAGAGACCAGGGCAAAGAAGTGCGCCGCACTTTCATGCCGCCGGCATTGCATAAAAAGACTCCAAAACGACACAGCATGGTGAGTCCAAAAAAGATCCTGGCCGTTCCCTGAGCCAGAAACAGTCCCCAAAATGGAACAATGGTCATCACCACAATCCCGAGAATACCGACAGCAGCATAGGCGACTCGATAGCTATAGAGGGCAAAGATATTTTTCATCAGACCACGGACCATCTCAGCAACAGTCTCATACCACCGAACCTGGACGAAATCTCCGCCAAGCAGACAGTCCTGGCTCAATCCCTGCTCTTTTACCTTCTTCCCCAGCATAATATCATCAATGGGATGCATTTTCAGGGTCGCATGGCCCCCCAGTTTCCAGTAAGCATCCCGGCTGATCATATTAAAGGCACCCACCCCGATAAAAGCCCTGCTGTCTGAATTTCTGACATTCCAGGGTTTGAGGAGAAGAAAAAGACCACCCAGGGCATCGACCACCATTGCGTTAAGCAGTCCTCCCTGTGCCACATTACGAAAGATCAGGGAAAGATGGTCCAGCCCTTCACCAACAAAATAAGCCACAGCGCGACTGAGGGTGGATGGCTCCATGACAATATCAGCATCGGTAAAGAGCAGGATCTGCCCCCGAGCCTGCATTGCTCCCCAATACAGGGCATGATTTTTGCCGAGCCATCCCGAAGGAAGTTCCGTTATCTGCTCCACCCGGATCTCTGGAAACTCCAGCCCCAAAGCTGTAAGGAGCGCGTAGGTCCCGTCTGTGGAACGATCATCGATAATGATGATCTCCAGGTTCGAGTAGTCCTGTTGCAACAGAGAACGCAGAGCGGGCTCCAAGGTTGTCTCTTCGTTACAGGCAGGCACAATGATGGAGACAAGAGGCGTTTCCAGGGAATCATCCGGCTGCACAGCCCCCAGACTTTTCATCTTCCGGCTCCCCAAGAAGATCTGGAACAAGGTGCAGAGACTCAGGAGAAAGAGAAAAAAGGAAAAAATTGTCAAAAAAGACATAAGTTATAGGGAATCACATCCTCCACGCACAGAAACCACCTGGAATCAGAAAATTTGATTGTAAGATAAGAAAGTTATAGTACCATTTTTATTCTCACATAAAAACTTCTCTCCACAGTTTTTCTATCGATCACTAAAAACACGCAATGTTCAATGCAGCAAAATTCACATCATAGGCCCCAACACAGGTTAATCCAATGCCGGCCACTGCTCCATCCAGCAAAGTACCAGCGACTTTGGCCTTGGCATCGACGCCCTGGGTTACAATACTTTTCACTCCCTTTAAAGTAGAATTTTTTATCGTTACCAAAGAGGAAGTGCCCTCAATCAATACTGCCGCGGTGTACTGCCCCCCTGACGCAGTGGCAGTCACATTGGTCATCGTCGGGGAAGAGTTGTTATTGTCCACAGCATAGGAAGAGCCTGTCCCGGACGCAGTAGTAGTGGTCACCTTCACATTGCTCATCGTCGGTGAGGAGGAGGTGGTGTTATCCACACCTCTGGCGTTAGCTTCCGAGGACACAGTAACACTCATATGAGTCATCGTTGGTGAAGAAGAGGAATTGAGCACACCATAGCAGTACAATCCGGAAACACTGACGGTCACATCTTGAATGACCGGTGAGCTGTTTTCATTCCAGATACCGGATGAATAATTAGTAGGTCCGGTATTTTCTACAGTCAGGTCACTCAGGGTGGCGTGATCGGCTCCGGAGATGATGGCGGTGCTGGCATCAAACGAATAAGCCCAGATTGCACCGGTCAGCTTGGTGCTCTGTTCCCCAGTACCGATAACAGAGACATACTCCTTCATCACCAGAGTCTCCGTCATGGTATATACTCCCGGACCAATCAACACCACATAGGGATTAGAAGCGCTGGCATTGGTAATAGAGTTAACCGCAGCCACAGGATTGGTAAAATCCCCACCCTGCGCGGAAACAGTCACAACATTTGCCAGTTTCTTGGCAGAATTAAGCGGAATAACAACCGCTTTATTGTGGGCGGCCGCTACCGACAGTGAAAAACAAATCGTGAGAAACACAAAAACAGTCGTTACACATTTCATTCTCTTCCCCCATATACTGATATAAAAAATGACAAAGTACGTCCCAACCCTTCTCCGGGACAAAACGTTGTCTTCTAACTACTCCCGGCAGCCTATAAACTTGATAGTTGACAGGTGTCAAGCAAGGCCGTAGCCACACCATTATCTGAATTGACACAGGTTAACGTTCCACTATCCTTCGTCACCCCACCAAGAATGGACGACTGCATAACCCGAATGATACCACCGCCCACATATATTCCACCATCACTGCCCTCCAGCGTACAATGCCGGGTAGTGATCGTATTATCCGAACCGAGAGAGTTAAAAATACCGTAATTGGACGTCCCCCCGGATGCACTGGTGGTCACATTACTCAGACGAAGAGAGGAAGAACCAGTGTTGGTTACACCATGGGTATTCATTTCCCCGCCGAATGCGCGAGCAGTGACGTTAACCATACTCGGTGAAGAGGAGGTATTCCATATACCATAGCTATATCTTCCCCCGGATGCACTGGCGCTTACGTTGTTCATTCTTGGAGAAGAGGAGCCATTATACACACCCCAGTTATTTACCCCCCCGGATGCGCTAGCGGTCACGTTGATCATAGTCGGAGAGGAGGAGGTGTTAAACACACCACTGCAGTAGGCCCCCCCCGATGCGCTGGCGGTCACATTCTGAATGAGTGGTGAACTGTGTTGCTATTGTAAAGAGCAAACCAAATTGACGAGCTGCCAGCGTCGGGATTGATGTTTTCTAGGGTGAGATCACTCAGAACAGCATTGTCGGCTCCGGAAACAAGAGCAGAGTTCGCATCAAGAGAACCGCCACCTATTGCGCCGGTCAGTTTGGTACTCTGCTCCCCTGTCCCCATGACGGAGACATACTCCTTCATCACCAGGGTCTCGGTCAGGGTATATATTCCCGGACCAATCAGTACCACATAGGGATTGGAAGGTCCGGCATCGCTAATGGAATTAACCGCTGCCACAGGGTCAGTAAAATCACCGCCCTGTGCAGAAACAGTCACCACATGTGCCAGTTTCCTGGCCGAATTGATTGGAATGATGACCACATTGTCATGGGCAGCTGCTACTGAGAGTGAAGAACAAGCCATGAAGACCGCAAGAACAGACACAAGCCATTTCATACTCTACCCTCCATATAGTCACATAAAAAAAGCCGAGTTGTCACAAAATTCTGACAACCCGGCTATCTGCGAAAGACCCGTGGCTTTCCGTCCCTGCTTTACAACAGGTTTGGCTTTTCTAATTGACACTATATTGCAAAAATGGCATGGGTGTCAAGACAGACAACCTGACACGATTTGGAAGTGAGCAGCTCAGAGATAAAAATCCGGGCCCAGAGGACCCGGCCTTGATTGCCCCTTAAAGGGGGAATTTCACTTATACCCATTGGCACTCGCTGAGCACCACAGAAGATGCCGAAAAAGGAGTTTGAACTGTTTGAGCGAAGCGAGTTTTCAAACTCCCGGCATTTTCGAGGAGCGCAAGGAAGTCCGAAGGACCGAGGGACACGGGGGCCCTTTCTTTTGCTTCGTTTTCTTTGGGCATGCAAAGAAAATGAAGAGGTACAACATTATCAAAATGGTTAAGCCAATTTGCTCTGACCTGGCCTAAAAGACCAGGTTTTTCGTTTTAAAATAAAAAATGACAGATACTTATTCTCTCATTATCTTACTCTCTGTCCTCCTGATCTTTTTCCTGCCCCGCTGGTACTTATTCACAGCCCGGTTGTGTTCGCGAAGGCTCTCGGAAAAATAATGACTGCTATTATTCTTGGAAACAAAATAAAGATAGTCACTTTCTGTCGGATGGAGAACCGCTAACAACGCCTCTCCACCTGGGTTACAGATCGGACCAGCCGGAAGCCGCTTCAGGGTATAAGTATTATAGGGTGAGGGCGTTTTTAGGTCTTTACGGGTCAAGTTACCGCTAAAATTCTCAATCCCATAGATCACGGTGGGATCGGACTGCATACGCATCCTTTTTTTCAGACGGTTGTGAAAGACACCTGCTATCAGCGGACGTTCCGAGGCCCGACCTGTTTCCTTTTCCACCATGGAGGCCAGGATCAAGATTTCATAAGGAGAAAGTGTGGAGGGAGCATCAGTCTGTAGATCTTGCCATACAACAAAAAAACGACGAACCTGCATACGAAGGAGATCTGCAGTCGTATGTCCCTTGCGAGTCAGATGATAGGTATCCGGGTAGAGATACCCTTCCAGACTTGTCCTTGACTCCAAGCCCAGACTTTTTAGAAACTCAGGATCATTTGCCAGGCGTATAAACTCATCCCGGTCACACCAGCCACCAGAGGCAAAAATTTCTGCAATATCAACAATGGTCAAGCCCTCCGGAATGGTAACCGCATGCTGAATCGGGCGGATAGTGGCAAGTTCCCTGAGCAGTTCTCCAGGTGTCTGCCCCCGATGCAGTGCAAATTCACCTGCCTGCAGTTTTGCAGAAAGCCCGAGAAAACGAGCCAGGACCAGGAAGCGGATATCATCAGAAACCAGGCCGCCATCACTGAGAATTTTGCTGATCTCTCGAACAGCTGTCCCTGCTGGGACAATTACAGTGACCGTTTCAGCTCTATTCCCATCAGCCTTTTGCCCGGCATAGTGGGCCAGCCATCCTAGCAGACACAAAGAGCTCAGCAAAAGAAAAAGGACCACCCCAAGGGTGATCCTTTTCAAAGACGAGTTTCTCCGGGGAAGCTCCTGTTCGATCTCTTCTGTCACAGCTCTCCGGCTATTTCATGATAAGTAAAGGATACAACAGAGACAACCTATGCCTTTTTTTCCTTCTTTTTCGTAGTACTAAAGGCAATCTGCACAACCTCGTCCATATCCTTGACCGGAAAAAACTTCATGGTTTTGCGAATCTCTGACGGGATCTCCACCAGATCTTTTTTATTCTGCTCCGGGATAATTACCTTGTTAATACCGGCACGAACCGCGGCCAATGCCTTTTCCTTGAGTCCGCCGATGGGCAGGACTCGACCACGCAGGGTAACCTCACCGGTCATTGCCAGACATTTTGCCACTTTCTTACCGGTAATGGCTGAATAAATAGCTGTGGCCATGGTAATTCCTGCTGAAGGACCATCTTTAGGGATAGCACCAGCCGGGACATGGACATGCAGGTCATGCTTATCAAAGTAATCCTCTTTTACGTCAAGATCTTGCACACGACTCCGGCAGTAAGTCAGCGCTGCCTGCACAGACTCTTTCATCACATCACCGAGTTGTCCGGTCAGAGTCAATTTCCCCTTTCCAGGCATGATATTGACCTCGATCTGCAGAATCTCGCCCCCCACTTCGGTCCATGCCAGTCCTGTAACCAAACCCGGTTGATACAGAGTTTCAAGCTCTGATTCTGGGATGGTCTTGGGCGGCCCAAGGTAGCGATCAATGGTATTGCGAGTGATCGAATAAGGTCCTTTTCCGCCTTCTGCAATTTTTCGCGCCACTTTTCTGCAGATCTTACCGAGTTCCCGCTCCAGGTTTCTGAGTCCTGCCTCATGGGTGTAGTGCGTCACGATATACTGAATGGTCTCATCTGTCAGACGGAGATGTCTGCCTTTAATTCCATTTTCCTTTATCTGCCTGGGCAGCAGGTACTTGCGGGCAATAACCACTTTTTCTTCCAGGGTGTATCCCGACAGCTCGATCATTTCCATCCTGTCCAGAAGCGGCCCGGGAATGGTGTCAGTCCTGTTTGCCGTGGTAATGAACATGACCTTGGACAGATCAAAAGGCATATTCATATAATGATCGGTAAACTCAAAATTCTGTTCCGGATCCAGGACTTCAAGGAGTGCAGATGAAGGATCGCCACGATAATCAGAACCGATTTTATCAACCTCATCCATCATAAAGAGAGGATTATTGGAGTTGACGATTTTGAGACCCTGAATAATCCTACCCGGCATGGCCCCGATATAAGTACGGCGATGCCCTCGAATTTCAGCCTCATCACGCATACCGCCCAAAGAGAGACGATAAAATTTCCTGCCCATGGCCTTGGCAATGGATTGCCCCAGCGAAGTCTTACCCACACCTGGGGGACCGACAAAACAGAGAATAGGCCCCTTGGTGGAGGGGTTCAGCTTACGAACTGCCAGATATTCCAGAATACGTTCTTTAACCTTATCAAGCCCGAAGTGATCTGCATCCAACACATCTTTGGCTGCCTTCAGATCCAGGCGATCTTTGCTTCCTTTTTTCCAGGGTACATCCAGAATCCAATCGATATAGGTTCGGATGATAGTGGCCTCGGAGGAGTCAGGATGCATCATCTCCATGCGGCTGACCTGCTTTTTGGCCTCTTTACGCACGGGTTTCGGCATTTTGGTCTTCTGCAGCTTACGCATCAAATCATCAATTTCCTGACCGCGCTCGTCTCCATCACCCAGCTCTTTCTGCAGGGCATGCAGTTGTTCACGAAGGAAGTACTCACGCTGAGACTTGCTCATCTCTTCCTTGGCATCCGACTGAATCTTGGCCTGCACCGTAGAGACCTCAAGTTCCTTGGTCAATAACTCGTTGACCAGTTGCAGACGTTTAATCGGATCAAGCTCTTCAAGAATGGACTGAGACTCAGTGATTTTCAAACGCAGATTGGACCCCACCAGATCCGCAAGTCTGCCCGGCTCCTCTATATTGTTAATAATCATCATCAGATCAGCAGAGAGGATGCCGCGCAAAGACATGATTTTCTCAGTCTGCTCACGCACAGTGCGTATCAGGGCCTCTGTCTCCACATTCACATCCTCCACTTCAACTTCCTGAAGGACATCGATCTTGACCTGAAAATGTGGATCTGTGCTCACATATTCCTTAATCTTTGCCTTGGCAACGGCCTGGACTAATACCTTGAGCCGCCCATCGGGAAGTTTCAGGGTCCGCATCACCATACATACCATGCCCACGTCATACAGGTCTTCCGGCTCCGGATTGTCTCGAGTGGCATCCTTTTGAGTGACCAGCATGAGCAGCTTGTCTCCGTCCTGGGAGGAATTTACTGCATCCACCGAACTGGGACGCCCGACAAAAAGAGGGATAATCATGTAATTAAAGACAACTACATCACGCACAGCCATCATCGGCAATTCATCCGGGATGACCATATTCTCATGATTGGTAAAATCATCCATTCCAATGGACAATGAATCATTAAATTCCACAAAGACCTCCTAGTATGAGAAAAACAGTATATGCTGCCCTGCCTCTCCTCGTCATCTGGTAAATTATTTAACCAGCTTTTTTTATATAAAAAAAATTTGAATTGTCAAAATATCGCAAAAACTTAAACACTGCCTATATTGAAGTCAAGCCGCCAATCACTCCTGAATCGGTTTCCACCCTTTTTTTCTTGAATATTTTCACATTTTCCACCATACTGAGGCCTCCTGTACCAACCCTTTCCATGATTTTTCCTTTTCCAGATTCAGGTGAGAAAAATGCTGAACACACAATCCTTTTTTGACCTGTCCCTATTCCCACACGCCGCACTCTTCGCAAAAGAAAAGCCGGTATGGGAAGCACTCAATACGCTGACAGCATACATGGATAATCACAGCTATCCCAGCCTAAACAGCCCCCTGCTCCCGGACAGTACCCCTCTGCCATTGAGCGTCATCCTTCATCACGGAAATATTCTCTCCAGCGTAGGTTATACCATTGAGTTCGGTGATACAACAAAAGGCGGATTAACGGTCAAAATGGGTGAAATTGTACTGACAGGAGCCTCAGTAATTATGGCTGGGGCCACTCTCGTTGGCAACAAGGTGGATATCGGCGAAGGTGCTTTCATCGAAGGGGGAGCATTGATCAAATCGCCGGCCATCATCGGAGACCACACAGAGGTGCGGCAGGGAGCCTACCTCCGAGGCTACTGCCTTACAGGAAAAAGCTGTGTGATCGGACACACCACCGAGGTAAAACACTCCATATTTCTCAACGATGCCAAAGCCGGTCATTTTGCCTATCTTGGCGACTCCATTCTGGGTCAGGACAGCAATCTCGGTGCCGGAACAAAATTTGCCAACCTCAAATTCCTTGGCGGCAACGTGTCCATCCGCACGGAAAAGGGCATAATCGATACCGGCCGAAGAAAATTCGGCGCCATCCTCGGAGACCGCGCACAGACCGGGTGCAACTCCGTCACCAACCCAGGGACCATAATCGGCAAAGGGGGAATCCTGATGCCTAACACCACAGCCCCCTCCGGCTACCATCCCCCACAATCCATCATACGCTAGTACGAACCTGTCACACCTTCCTGATCCTATTCCACACCTGCTTTATTGTGATTAGAGTCACATAGAACTCCCCTGAACCCTAAACTGCAATAAAGCAGGCAGAAAAAATTAGGGCCTGACATACCATCGTCTCAGCATTGACGAGATACATGTCCCTATCAACATAAGCCCAGACTCTTAGGACAACATCCTGTCATCACTCTTTTTTTCTTAAACCACTGCAACTCAACCAACCTTATCAACATTTACCACTCCCTCTCCCTGCTCCACTTCTTTCCTCCCCCTCCCCTTTCATGACATCTTTTCTCATTTTTTTATCAGCTCCTGTTTCTTTTCTCTTGATTTTGTGCATTATTCCATTATATTTTGTGCATTGGCACGATACGCGTGTCTTTTTTTCTTTATCCCAAGGACACATTATGAAAATAGCAATTTCAGCAACAGGCAGTACTACAGACTCTATGGTTGACCCGCGTTTTGGCAGGGCAGCATGGCTCCTCATCATAGACAGCAGCACCGGCAATTTGATCGAGGCTATAGACAACTCTCAAGGCCGGGAAGTTGCTCATGGAGCAGGAATCAGCGCTGCAGCCCTGGTCGCCGACAAAGGCGTCGAAGCAGTACTCACCGGAAGAGTCGGCCCAAAGGCTCTCCCGGTCATGGAAAAGGCGGGTATCAAAATGATAAATAATGTCAGCGGCAGCATCCTGGAAGCTCTCACCCAATTTAGCGGAAACATCGCCGAAACCTTTCCACCTGAGACAAACAAAACAGTGGAGGGTGCAGCACCAGTATCTCAAGGAGAATGCGGTTGCGGTAAAGGCCAGGGTAAAGGAATGGGGAATGGCCAAGGACGCGGTCAATGTCGCAGATAAAAAGTAGACAAGACTCCTCTCATTCCTTTTGAACCCTGCACCAGTGCCCATCCTCTACGGTTAGACTCCCAAACAGACGGAAGTGAGGTACGGGTAAACTCTTCTCGGAGAATATTAGTATGCAGATAGCAGTTGCCAGCGGTAAAGGCGGCACCGGAAAAACAACGATTTCTACCAGCCTTGTCCTCTGTGCTGATGAACCGGTACAGTACCTTGACTGTGACGTGGAAGAACCCAATGGCCACATTTTCCTGAAACCGGACCTCATTTACAGTGAAACCTGTTCGGTGACTGTCCCAAAGATTGACGAATCACTTTGCACACTCTGTGGCGAATGCCGCGATATATGCAGATACAATGCCATTATCCAGTTTGGTGAAAACGTGATGACCTTTCCTGAACTCTGTCACTCCTGCCTGGGCTGCTTCCGGGTTTGCGATGAGGAGGCTATCATGCAAGCAAGAAGAGAGATCGGGGTACTGCAATGGGGGATGGCCGACACTATCCACTTTGTTCATGGTCGAGTCCGAATCGGGGAAGCCATGGGCGTGCCCTTACTCAAGGCTGTGAAGAAAAAGGCGGACAGCAAAAAACTGGTCATCATTGATGCCCCACCCGGCACATCATGTCCCTTCGTGGAAAGTATCAAAGATGCCAACTACGTCATCCTGGTGACGGAGCCCACGCCCTTCGGCCTCCATGATCTGAAACTCGCTGCCACTGTACTAAAGAACTTTAATCTTCCGGGTGGTGTCATCATCAACCGCTCCGACCTGGGAGATGACCGGGTAGTCCAGTGGTGCAAAGCCGAAAGCATACCGATTCTACTCCAGATCCCCTTTCAACGATCCATTGCTGAAGGGTATGCCCAGGGACAAAACCTGGTGGAGACAGTTCCGGAGTTGCGCGACACTTTTCGCGACCTGGTGAGAAACCTGAATATGACAGTCGGCTGTTAAGGGAGAAGAGATGAAAGAAGTATTGATCGTAAGTGGCAAAGGCGGGACAGGAAAGACCAGCATCGTCGGCTCCTTTGCCCATATGGCGGAAAATAAAATCCTGGTGGACTGCGATGTTGATGCCTCGGACCTCCACCTTCTCCTTGCCCCACGCCCCAGAGAAGCACATGACTTTCGCTCCGGCGTCAAGGCCCGAGTAGAGACAGACAAATGCAATGCCTGCGGTCTCTGTGCCGAACTCTGCCAATTTGAAGCCGTAAGCATGGAGGAAACCGCATCCATCTCCTCTCTTTCCTGCGAAGGCTGTGCTATCTGCTCTCATTATTGTCCGGAACAGGCCATTTCCCTGGACGAAAACCACTGTGGTTCCTGGTATATCTCAGACACCGACTACGGACCTCTGGTCCACGCGCAACTCTTTGCCGGGGAAGAAAACTCGGGCAAACTGGTCTCCCACATCAAGAGTCAGGCACGACAACTGGCAGAATCGACCATGACGGAACTCATCCTCATCGACGGTGCGCCCGGTATAGGCTGTCCGGTCATCGCCTCTCTTTCAAATGTGGATATGACACTCATCATCACCGAACCCAGCCAGTCAGGACAACATGACCTGGAGAGGATCCTTGACCTGACCGACCACTTCAAGCTTCCTGCCATGGTCTGCATCAACAAATGGGACCTCCACCCTGAGATGAGCGAAAAAATCGAAACGACCTGTCACAATCGGGATGTAGAAATTCTTGGTAAAATCCCCTTTGATCCAATGGTGGTTGCCTGCCAAGTCCAGGGAGTTCCGGTGACCAACAGCGATATAAGCCTGGCAGCCTATTCGATAAAAAGCCTTTGGAATAACTTGCAAAAAAGGATTTAAAAAAGCTCTTTTTTTTCAGTTATCATTGTTTTGTGTTCAATGTTAAAATGCTCTTACAAAGAAGTAACAATGAGAACCATCTTTGGGAGAGCTTTTTATGACCATCATCAGCAGTCAGGATTTTATCAGCTCCATTACCGACAGTCTGCAATATATTTCTTACACCCACCCCCGCGACTTTGTCCAGGCCATGGCCCGGGCCTATGAACAAGAGGAAAGCCAGGCAGCCAAAGACGCCATGGCCCAGATCCTCATCAATTCCAGAATGGCAGCCATGGGACAGCGTCCCATCTGTCAGGATACCGGCATCGTAACCGTCTTTCTCAAGATTGGCATGAACTGCCGTTTTGACACCGACCAGAGTATTCAGGAACTGGTAGACGAGGGAGTACGCCATGCCTATCTTAATCCAGACAACCCCTTACGGGCCTCGGTGGTTGCAGATCCAGCCGGTAAACGGCTCAACACCCGGGACAATACCCCGGCAGTCATCTATACCGAACTGGTCACTGGCTCCGCCATTGATATTCGCATTGCAGCCAAGGGCGGCGGTTCGGAAAACAAGAGCCGTTTTGTTACCCTCAACCCCAGCGATTCCATTGTCGACTGGGTAGTGCGTACTGTTCCCACCATGGGGGCGGGCTGGTGTCCTCCGGGAATCCTTGGAATAGGAATCGGAGGAACGGTGGACAGGGCCATGGTGCTTGCCAAAGAGTCTCTGATGGAGCCCATTGATATCCAGGAGCTGATAGCCAGGGGTCCGGCAAACAGAATAGAAGAGTTGCGCCTGGATATTTATGAAAAGGTCAACGAACTGGGGATCGGGGCACAGGGTCTGGGTGGCCTGACCACGGCTCTTGATGTCAAGATCCTTGATTGCCCAACCCATGCCGCCTCTCTCCCCGTGGCCATGATCCCCAACTGTGCTGCCACCCGGCACATTCACTTCACTCTCGATGGCACTGGACCTGCTGAGTTTGCCCCGCCTCGCCTGGAAGACTGGCCAGAGATCAAATGGGAAGTAGGGAAAGGCGTCAAACGAGTTCAACTCGACGGAATCACTGCCGAAGAAACCGCCTCCTGGCAGCCGGGCGAAACTCTGCTCCTCAACGGTACGATTCTCACCGGCCGGGATGCCGCCCATCGCAGGATCCAGAGCCTGCTCGAAGCAGGAAATCCCCTTCCCGATGGCGTCGATTTCAAAGGAAAATTCATCTACTATGTCGGCCCGGTTGATCCCATCGCAGGCGAGGCCGTAGGACCGGCCGGCCCCACCACCTCCACCCGCATGGATAAATATACGGAGATGATGCTCAGCCAGACCGGCCTCATGGGCATGATCGGAAAATCGGAACGGGGAGATACGGCCATTGATTCCATCCGTCGCCATGGAGCCGTCTATCTCATGGCCGTGGGCGGCGCTGCCTATCTGGTTTCCAAGTCCATCAAAAAGGCAAGAGTCGTGGCCTTCGAAGACTTAGGGATGGAGGCGATCTACGAATTCGAGGTTCAGGATATGCCTGTTACCGTGGCGGTTGACAGCAGTGGGGAGTCCGTCCACAAAACAGGCCCTGCCCTCTGGAGCCAGAAAATACGGGACTACCGAGAACGCAAATAGCAGGTAACAGGCCTTCCCGTCACCTGAAGACCATTAGCCAGACCAGGAAGACAATAATTGTAGCACGAAACGAATTTCCGACAGGAACATCATGATAAAAAAACACAAAATTTGTTGGTTCAGGGGAAATGTATTTTCCACTCTGCTATGGACAGCTCTTCTTATACTCTCTACCAGTTGCAATCAGAGTATGGCCAGTACGCTTCGCATAGATACCGGTTTTACTCCTACTTTTACTGATAACTTCCAAGGAGATTTTGTCTATATCAATGGCATCCGGGAACAAAAAGATGGGAAAGTCCTGGTCGCCGGCTGGTTTGACAATGTTAATGGCACCAGTCGCCGCAGCATTGCCCGAGTCAACGGCAATGGTTCATTGGATTTAAGCTACAACCCAGGAAGCGGTGTCGACAATGAGATCAAAACTATCGGCCTGCAGACAGATGACCGCGCAATCCTGGCCGGTTATTTTGATAGCGTAAACAGTGTCAGCAAAAAAAATCTGGCCAGACTCAATCTTGACGGTTCCCTTGACACCTCTTTCACTGCCCGGGCCGACTCACCGATCTGGGCCATGGATATTTTAGACGACATCATTACCATTGGCGGCCAGTTTTCGGAAGTTAATGCTTTCGGACGGGAAAATGTAGCCCGCTTAAATGCTAATGGCAGTCTTGACAGCACCTTTAATCCTTACGCAGGTGTAACCTCTGGAGGCGGCACTCATTGGGTCCGCGCCGTGGCCACCATCCCCACCATTATCGATTTACTTGGCACGCGAGCCGACAAGGTCCTGGTGGGAGGCGATTTCACCTCGTTTAATTACGCTCCCTACAAAGGGCTGGTCCGCCTGACCAACACCGGTACCGTGGACACCTCCTTTTCCATAGGCTCCGGCTTTAACGATAACAGCATGGTTACCTCCCTGGCCGTCCAACCCGATGGCAACTATCTCGTCGGCGGAACCTTTATCAGCTTTAATGGGACGCCCCGTTATAGAATTGCCCGCCTCCTCAGTACAGGCGCCTTAGATACCTCCTTTAACTGCGTGGTCAACGGCGGCTATGGAGAGGTTGACTCCATAGCCCTGCAGGAGGACGGCAGGATTGTTATCGGCGGTAATTTTACCACGGTAAACGGGATGGCCAGAATGAATGTGGCCCGCCTGAACCCGGACGGCAGCCTCGACATGGAGTTCAATCCCGGTGCCGGTACCGACGCCACTGTGAAAACCGTTGTCTCCACAGGCCAGGGTCAGATTCTCCTTGGCGGCTTTTTCACTTCGGTAAACGGTGAAAGTCGTGCACATGTGGCCCGCTTCAACGGCGATCCATCCATGGCCGGCGGAGCAGCCAATCCCTACACCGTCTTTGCAGGGGGCAAGGATGACTGGAAGCAAATCAATCTGCCCAGGCCCACCGTAAATAGTGGCACCCTCGACCTGCTGGTTGAAGGTACACTCTATTACCTTTCAACCGTGGGTCCGCCAATCTACCTTCATCTCACCTATAATTCCAACCAGCATAAACCTTCTTCAATCAGTTTTGGCAATCGATGGAGCTTTCTCTATGAATCCTCAATTCTTCGCCAAAGTACCAACCAGATCCTTCTCCGCAAAGGCACAGGTGAACAGGAGACCTATACCAGCCTGATCAATCTGACCAGTGCAACCCCAATCGCCCCCGTCACTCTGAGTCCTGTAAAAGGGAAATTCAATCAGCTGATCTGTTATGGAACCTATTGGGAATACATAGAAAAAGACACCGGCTACACTTACAGATTTGACGAACTGAGTTCCGCCCTGCCTGCCTATCTGACCAGTATCAGCGACCGAAACGCCAATACCGTGACCATTACCACAGACCTCAACACAGGCCGTATCCAGAAGATTATCGGGCCCGCCAACAGAGAGATCAGTTTTACCTATACCCCCGCCGGCTATTGCAGCAAGATCACGGTGCCGGATGGACGAACAGTTGAGTTTCTCTACGATGGATTCGGACAACTCGTCCAGGTCAAGGACATGATTGGCTACCTTGGAAAATACACCTATGATAACGGCTTAATAACAAAAAGTGACTTGGGTGGTTACGGTTCCACCGGCGGTGGACATGAAATGACCTTCACCTACGGTGACAAGACCTGGGGGAACGGAAAATATGTCTCCGCAACCCAGTCGGCAATGGGCAAGACCCTGATTGCACCGATTAACAACAGTATCAATCAGGTGCGATGGACCGACCCCCGGGGCCAGGTGACAACCATGAAGACAGAAAACGGAAGAACCACCGGTGTTGTTGATCCATCCGGGGCTAACCGTTCTTTGAGTTATGTGGAAGGCATGCTCAGCAAGTACACCAGCGGCACAGGGCAAAACACCTCTTTTGAGTATGACAGCCGTGGCAATACCACAGGGTCCACCGATGCCACGGGCAAAAAAACCAGCTATTTTTACGATTCCAAAAACAACCTGATCCAACGTCGAGACGCCCTGGGAAACACTACAATTTTTGATTACGACGGAGACAACAACCTGATACGGGTCCGCTATCCCAATAGTACTGCTCTAAATTTTGCTTTCTCCCCCAAGGGACAATTAACGACGTATACCAATGCACGAGGAAAAATCACCAGCTATGCATACGACAGCTACGGCAATCTGTTAACAATCACGTCACCGGATGGTGGCATTGTCACCTATACCTACGGGAGTACAGACAAATACAGTCGCTGTTATAAGACCACCGATAGCCGTGGCAATCAAAAGACATACTCCTATGACAAAAACAACAGAATTACCGCGGTATCTTATGGCGCTAGCATCCCCTATGATGCCCAGGTACGCTATACCTATAACGCACTGGATCTCCTCTCAGCAACAGATGAGCTGGGCAAAACAACGCGGGTACAGCGCAATGACAATTCCCAGATTACCTGGATCTTTGATCCACTGAACAGGGCAACACAATTTCAATACGACCCCAATGGCAATCTGACCAAACAGATCAACCCCCTGGGCCAGAGTATCAAAACCAGTTATAACGCATCCAGCCGGCCTGTTCAAACCACTGACCCCATGAACAAAACCCTGCTGAGGAACTATGACCCAGAGGGCAACCTGCTCTACTTAAGAGATGCCAATTACAACACCACCAATTTCACCTATGATGCCAATAATCGCCTGAAGACCATCAGAAATCCCCTGGACCAGACTATCACCAAGACCTACGATGCTCTGGGACAGGAGACCGAGACGGAAAACAACCGCGGGATCAAGGTAATCCGCGAATATGACAAAGTCGGCAATGTAGTCAGAAAATCATATGATGGTTCGATACAGGTCGATTATGCTTATGATGCCTCCAACAATCTCCTTTCTTCCGACCACACCACCCTGGGCACAAAAACCTATACCTATAATGACAGCGGCAGGGTAGCGACCATCACCTGGCCGGACTCCAAAAGCGTCTCCTTTCTGTATAACAGTGAAGGACATGTCACCTCTACAACCTATCCTGACGGCCTGGCTGTTTCCTATTCCTATGACAGCTTCTGTCGTCGTAAACTGCCTTCCGAATTCCGACATGGTCCCCCCGATGATGTCAGCCCTCACAAAGAAAAAAAGAACCAGGTAACCACCATGTCCTGGCCAGGCGGTTCGCTTTCCCTACAATACGACAAGGCCGGTAATCTCCTGGAGGAAAACAGATCCAACGGTACCGTTTCCAGCTACCTCTATGATGTGAACCGCAAAATCACTGCCATCAATCACAAGTATGGGACTACCAGTTTCCTCAGTATCAATAATATCTATGATGACGCGGGCAGACGCCTTTCCTCCCTTGACAGTCAGTCCATGACCCCTCCCCTCCCTGCCGGCGCGGCGAACATCAGCTATGACAATGCGAACCAGATGCTTTCCTATGGTTCCACCAATTTCAGCAATGATGCAGACGGGAACGTGACAGCCATCGGCGGCTCATTTGCCGCAAGCTATGACGCGGAGAACCGACCCGTCACCACCATCAACGGAGCGACCACCACCTACTCCTTTGATGGCGAGGGGAATCCCTACCGTATTGTCAAAAACGGCGTTACTCAGTACTACCACTTTGATCATGGAGGAAGGCTGTTATTTATCAGTGACTTTACCGGCAACATGGTCTCCCGTTTCCTCTACCGGGGCAATCGCCTGGTCGCCCAACAGGCCCAAAACAGCCTATGGTATTTTTATCATTTCAGTACAAACGGCAACACCCTCGCCATGACCAAAAGTGATGGCACAGTGGTGGCCGAATATGCCTATTCACCCCATGGCCTGTATACCTCACTGGGAACCCCACCCTATAATCCCTTTACCTTTGCCGGTCAGTTCGGTGTCCTGCAACAGGAAGGTGATATTTTCCTCATGACAAACCGAATGTATATGGCCACAACCGGCCGTTTCCTGCAACGAGACCCGCTGGGATTGACCGGAGGCGTGAATCTTTACGTCTATGCCGGGAATAATCCCGTGGGCTACGTTGACCCCCAGGGAACATTTGAACTGGACCCCGGCGACATCGACGAGGCCCCGCAGACTTCCGAAGGCACGGCTGACCTGGACACCGAGGAACTCCCTTATCACACGGATGAGGGTATTGATCCGGAAACCGCAGATGCGATTGCCGAAACGGTTGATGACGCACTGGCCCTTTATGGCTCGGTTCCCGGTTCCCCCAATGGCAATTTTGTCAATGCAGCCCGGGCAACCAGAGATGGCAATTACGCCAAGGCAGCCTGGGAAGTCTGCAAGGGTGCCATTGGCTGTGCGCCGGGACCTGGCACAGCCATCAATATCGCCATTGATACCACGGAAACGCTTCTGGCAAACGCCAAAGGCAATGGTGGAAAAAAAGTTTCAGGTGGATATCAAAAGCCTAAGCTCAAATCAAAGGACGGCCGAGATTTATCACGCTATGGATTACGCCAGGAACTTGGAGGCCCGCCAAGGTGAAACCTGAAACCAGAAGACAATACATCTACATCACCTGCAAGTTCGTTGGTTATCTTACTGAAAATCTGCTGAGCAAACGACCTATTATGAAAAATATCACCCTGTGTTCACTATTCCTATTGCCCTTCCTCTCATTGTGTCCAGCAGCAGAGGCCGGAAATGCCTATTACGAGTATGACGCCAATGGACGTTTGCTGCAGTGCAACTACTCAAGTCAGGCCATGGTAAGATATACCTACGATGCAGTGGGTAATGCCACATCCATTACCAGCTTCCAGGCTGCCCCCTTTGTCGATTCAGACAGTGACGGGATCGACGACAACTGGGAACTCTTCTATTTTCAATCACTGCAGATCGCAAATGGGACAACAGATTTCGACAAGGATGGGTATACAGACTTAGATGAATATCTCCTGTGGAAGGCAGGAACCCTTGATGACAGCGGTGTCGCATTCACCCCACTCACCTATAACCTGGGTCCGAAAAATCCTTCCAAGAACAGTATTTTGCTGATGATTATACCGGTGCTTTCTGCGAACCGGTAAAGAGAGAAAACGGAGTTATAATTCGAACCGATATTCCAACAGGAACATTATGAGACAAACAAACAAAATCGGTTCGGTGAGAACACGTTTAACCACTTCTCTCTTCCTAGCGATACTTTCTATCATATCTATCAACTGCGACCTGGCTAAAGCTGAAATTCTTCGACAGGATGACATGCCCCATGGCAGCGGTGTTTATACTTATCCCGATGGTAGGAAAACGAAACAGACGTTTAATATGGGCCAGCTGCTTTCAGAGGAAGAAATAGTTTCACAAAATTCTGAAAAGAAGCCATACACGCCACCATCTGGCCATCGATGGCAAAAAGCCAAATAGCATAAGAATACTTGTAACATATGTGTTTCCCCAATTTTCATCTATTTTCTTACAGCTATAATAGCTATTCCGCCGGGTGTATCTGTTTGCAAGAAGATTTCTGATACCAACAATAAAACTGAAGGTTCTATGCGTATTCTACTTGTTGTTTTAATAAGTCTACTCTGTCAATTCCCCTCTTCTGCCAATGCTGCTCTCTACGAAGAACTCGATTTTGAAACGCAACAGAAAATCCTCAAAAAACTGAATACCCACCTGCCCAAAATGATCACAGTCGATGATGGGCTCAAAGAGTATGCGGAGTATGTAACAGGCAACGTACCACTCTTTGCATCCAACCTTGGAAAACTCAGCGCAGGAGAATACACCCCGATTATTTCTCAATCTCTTTCCCTTGGTGGTGACAAGCTGGCAAAATATTTTGAAAACACCCTTGAAGATGGCAGTTTAGGGAAGGTCGGCTTCTCCTATCTAATAGGAAAATTGAGCAGTTTTAAGAAAATCGGATTGACTCTAATGGATATAGATAAGAGTTGGGGCGATGTGGGAGATGTTGTCTGGCAGGAAACGAAGACTGTTTTAGCGGAAGATGCCCAGAAGATCAGTGGAAAGGCAGCTAAAAGTGCTTTCAACTGGGTGTTCGGTAACCGCAATATTTTAGGATTTAGCCCAGTTGAATTATACCTCATGGGAATTGAGGTTGAAAAACAATTTATTGATGTCGAAATACGCCGATACACAATCGAGAAAACAAATAATTTCTACGACCCATATCTACAACTAAGAAAAGAGGGAAAAGACCATTATACGGCATGGAATGATAGTAACAGAGGGCCGCACAGTGTAGGGGCAGGTGCTTTTTTTGCCCTGGGCGATATGTCAGACCAGCAGCTCATGGACCTTTTTGAGAAGTGTTACCAGAGTCAAACATTTAGCCACAATCTATATGAGTTTATGAAATATGAACTGGACAGGGATGTAGCCAGAGAAAAGGCTGATCTGGCCGACTCCTTCCGTGGACCAAAATCAACGTTTCAGAAAGAGGTGCAGGCCTTTTGGGATAAGTACCGTAAATACTTAAATGAACTTATTGATGAAGCAATAGAAGAGGATGCTGAATTGAAAGAGCGGTACGAAAAAGCTCTCCAGCAGGCCGACAAACTTTTACAAGAACTCAAAAGCAATGATACAAAACGGCAATCTGCCTGTGAAAATTATACAAACTATCACCAGATCAGAGAAGACGCCCTTGATACTGCTTATGGTGCTGAAGCAGCAGCAGAAAAGCTTGATACACTTTTTGACCAGCTCGCAAAATGCCCGGAGATGTACAATACACTAGAGAAAATTAATAACGATCTTAAATCATTGAAAGAATTACACGAAAAAAATAAGAACTTTGCAGAGGCTTTCAACCAATCAGTATACGAGGTGTGTAGCAGCGCAAACTCCATCAGGGGGAGTAAGGATAAAAAAGAGGCCAGAGTACTGTTCAACAAAACAACGGATCAGGCAAGGAGTGCAAAGCAAAAGGGCACGCAGGCAAAGAAAATGAAAGAAGAGCTCTCTAAAAAAAGGGGG
>JAQYVF010000060.1 GCA_030145625.1 Desulfocapsa sp.
GAGTCCGCTCAAGCCAAGGGCACCTGGCCAATGAAGATGCTGCTTCTTTTCTACAGACTCTTGCTCATGATAAGCTGCAGCATGTTGTTCTTGCCCACCTCAGCGAAACGAATAATAGACCGGATCTTGCAATGAAGAGTGTTCATGGTGTCCTTGGGAAAAAACATCCATATGCTCTTCATGTTGCACGGCAAAATACTCCTATTCCCCTCATTGAAATGATTTTTCCTGTTTGATGGTGTTTATACTGCAGGATTTTGTCATAGACCGGCAACCTAACTAATTGTTTCGGTGGGACATCTGTAAGAAAGTGTTTTTTGCTACTTTGTATGATTTTTAAACAACTCAAGTGAGCTGATATTATTGAAAGGTTGTTTTTGTCGTTGAAAGATCTTTCGGAACGGACTGTTTTTTTTTACAAGTGGTGAAGTATTTGTTATTATCTCATTATATAAGGATTTGTGGGTTGTCATATCTGGAAAAGATAAATTTTAATTATCTAGTTAAATTGGAGATAAAATGAATAAGAAAATTGTTGTAGCTGCCTTGTCTTGGCTCATGGTTGTTGGTGTGACTACTTCAGGCTTCTCAGCGGGAAGTGTGGCGCATGGAGATATTTCTGTCTTTAAAGGCGGACAGTTGGCAGATAAACTTTCAGGTCAAAATCCTGTTGACGAAGGTTCCCTGATGGTTTGTGACGGAAAGTGTATGATCAAATCGAAGGGGGTTTCCCTTGTAGCTGCTGATCAAGCCAAATTTGCAATTCAAAATGAGGATTCTGTTTTTAACCTTTATGTGCGAGGGGGGCAATTAAACTATGTGGTAAATGATAATTCCCGCAAGATCGCCTTTCATACGCCGGACGGGAGCTATAGCATCGCAGAGGTGATTTTTAATGCCGGTTCTACTCCTGTTGTGCGAGGTTATGTTCAAGTGAATGAAGCAGGGGAAACTGAAATCGGTGTTTCTGAAGGTCGTATGGTATTTGCAACAGCGGACGGTATGAAAACGGTTGATGCTAATCATAAAATTGTTCTGGCAATTGCTGATATTCCGACTGGCACCGTAGTCACCGGTGGTGGTGGAATAGGTACAGGAACTCTTATTGCAGGAGGGGTTGTTGTCGCTGGTGGAATTACCGCAGCGGCCGTCATTAGAAATAATCAGAAAAATGATGACCCATCTCCAGTTGTTAGCCCAAATAATTAATTGAGGCTGCACAGGACGTTGTTTGTTAGATTAGGTGGCGTTTCTTAAAGGACTATCAATTGAATAATTGATAGTCCTTTTCATCTGTTAGGCTTCAGCTGTAGTTGCAGATCAGAGTATCAAACGTATCTACATGTCAATTTGTCGCTAACCTCAGTGACCAAAACAGAAAATCTTAAAATACGCAATTGCGGCCTCCAAATTAAACCCACCGGAAGGTATTGTGCCTTCAATGGTCGTCATGTTTTTGGGCTCTAGATTTGTAACTATTCAGGTGATGCCCAATAATTAGCAAACAACCGCTTTGTAACTGTTTAGCAGTGCTTTATATTCGTTCATTTAGGACTTCGAAGCATACTAGTGCTATTCGAGAAGACCTAAATGGACGAAGATGGAGTGCTGCTGAATAGTTACCTTGATTTTAACAAGTTGTATGGCAGGGCAAGGAGATTTTAGGTGGTGAGACAGATATGAGTAAGTTTCGAGAGATAGTGTATGAGATTTGTATGGTTGCGTTTGTTCTCATGCTTCTTGTTGGATGTGCATCGGAAAAATTCATGGCTACTACTAACCTTGAAGATTTCCAGAAAATGTATGAGGAAAAGGAAAAACTTTATAATAGAAATCAGAAGCAAGTATTTTCGCCCGAAACGATGAGTAGCTCTGATGCTGGCGATTACTTGCTGGGGCCTGGAGATCTATTGAGTGTTAAGGTTTTTGAAACTCAAGATCTTAGTACGGAAGTCAGAGTTTCATCCCGAGGGACTGTCAGCCTGCCTTTGTTGAATAACGTTTCTGTTTTTAATCTTTCTGCAGCTGAAGCTGAAGAAAAGATAGAAACTCTTTACAGAGAAAATTACCTGCATGACCCACATGTTACTGTTTATATCAAGGAGCATGTAAGTAAACAAATTACTCTGGTTGGTGCTGTTATAAAACCGGGAACATATGATTATGTGACCAAAAGACGCTTGTTGGATGTCCTGGCGATTGGTCAAGGACTTACCGAGCGATCTGCTTCTATTGCCTATATTACCCGTATTGATTCCAAAACTCGTGGCAACATCAATTACGTGGTTGATTTGGATGAGCTGATAAAAAAAGGGAATATGGAGCAAAATATGGTCATCTTAGGTGGAGACGTCATTTTTGTGCCGGAGTCCGGCCAATGTTTTATCGATGGAGCGGTAAGGAATCCAGGTACTTATCCAGTCGAAACCAAGATGACCATCACTGAGGCCATTGCGCTTGCCGGGGGATTGGCTTCCTATGCAGATGATGATGCTATTAAGCTCGTACGCTATATGGGTAATGGAAAACAAAGGGAAATTGTTACCCTTACATACAGTGATTTGCAGGGTGGAGTCGGTGATACTCTCTTCCTTCAGGATCAGGATATCATTTTTGCCGAATCGAGTTCCTCGGGTATCTTGATGTCCGGCACTGGGTTTTCCATTGGATTTATGGGCACTGGTGTCACGTTCAAAGATCCCGCATCTAAGTAATGTTGCTGGTTGGATGAGAAGAAAGAACAAGAAGTTATGAAGATATTTCTCCAATTCAGTAAGTTACCTTTCTTGCTTGTCTGCTTTGTGCTGGCCACGATTCCACTCCTTTTCGGTGCAGTGCATCCCATTGTTCAGGCCGGTTATGTTTTTCTTGTCTTGGTAGGACTGGGCAGCTGGCTTTGTTATGTTATTCCAGGGCAGAATGTCGACTTGATGCAAAAGAGCTGGTTGCTTCCTCTTCTCTTATTACTTGTTTTTGTCGGGTTTCAATCCATCCCACTCCCTCTTTCCTGGGTGGAAATTATTTCACCTGCCCGAGCCATGCGTGTAGAGATGGTGAACAGACTTGCCCAGACGCATCAAAACTTTGTTTCCCTCAGTGATCATGGGTTGTTCAGTTTATCACGTGTGATTTTACTTTTTTCTCTCCTGATTTACTTTTTCAGTCTAAAATTATTAATGCGTCAGGATTCGAAAGTTATCTGGGGAATTCTTCTGGTTATCACAGGAGTTGGTACGCTTGAGGCTTTATACGGCCTTTTTCAGTTCTTGAATCCTCGAGTAGGAATCCTCTGGCTTTCTCTGACATCAGACAGGGCAGCTCATGGTACTATTATTTATAAAAACCAGTATGCATCATTGCTCAATATGTGTTGGCCTTTGACTCTGGCAGGGGGCACGATCTATTTGAAGAATTCTCTGGCCATAGGCCGGGTACAATCTCGCCGTCTGCCGATACGGGAACGGATGCGGAGGATAGGCGACATGGACAAGCAGGGACCGTTGCTTCTGTTTGTCACGGGAATTATGCTTCTCGCAGTCCTTTTTTCCCTTTCCCGGGGCGGTATCATCGCCATGTTCCTGGTGATGATCCTCCTGAATTTCTTTTTGCCTATTTCCAGAAAGGCAAAAGTTATATTGTCGGGACTTTTTTTGTTTTTTGCTTTTGGATACGGTTGGGTACTCGGGCTGGATACTGTTGTGTCACGTTTTGATTCCATTGGGAATTCGGGGGCAACACGGATAGCGACGTATCTGGCTAGCTTGCCAATGCTCTTGGATCATTGGCTATGTGGAATAGGGCTGGGTTCTTATACCCTGCTCTCTCCGGTGTATCTTAAAGGGTTCCCCCCTAATGTTCATTGGGACAAGGTGCACAATGAATTTTTGCAACTCACAATAGAGCTTGGGATCCCTGCTGCGGTTTTTTTCTTTCTTTGGCTGGCCGGAGCTATGATAGCTGCCGGAAAAAACCTTTCAGGGAGAATGCAAAGGGATACGGATGGGATTAACGAGTCCATTGTTTTTGGTTGGGCTGCATTTTGTGGACTGATCGGTTTTTTTGTCCACGGACTGGTTGATTTCGGCTGGCATCTCCCCGCCAATCTTTTTTATGCTGTTACTTTGGTAGCCCTGGTTTCATATGCCATGGAAAGAGAAAATAAAGAGATCGTGAAAGAAAGAAATCAGGGAGAGTAAACTGATGATGACCGCAGAGCTTTCTCAGTTTATCGATATTCATACTCACATCCTTCCGGGGATTGATGACGGGCCAAAGAGTCTGGAAGAAAGCGCAGCCATGGCCCAATGTTATGTTGACGTCGGGATTAGCCGGATTATTGCTACCCCCCACTTTATTCCTGGAACAGCATGGGCAGCAGGACGGGAGCGTATAAGGGAGAGCTTGCAGGTGTTGCAAACCTATCTTGCAGAAAAGAGTATAGCCCTCGACATTTTTTCCGGTATGGAGATCGCTTTCCATCAGAAACTGATAAGCAGATTGGAAAGGAATATTCTGCAGCCCCTTGCACAATCAAGATACTATCTGCTTGAGCCTTCATTTCAAGATCCGCAAGGTGATCTTTTATGCTGTATCAGACAGCTTATGGACCGGGGGGAAAAGGTCATTCTTGCTCATCCGGAGCGGATTCCTTCTTTCCAGGAAGAGCTTGGCCCCTTGACAGAACTTGTCAGACAGGGATTGGAGGTACAGCTCAATATGGGAAGTTTGCTGGATAGGTTTAATGAGTTGAGTAAACAAACCAGTATGCAGCTGATAGCTAACAACAGTGTCCACTACCTGGCTTCCGACTCCCATTCAGCGGAAAGCAGAAAACCGCCTACTCTTCAGGATTGGGAAAAATTGACGTCACTTCTGGGAGATAAATTGCTCACCAAGCTGTGTATTGTTAATCCTTGGAAGTTGTTGGATGTGGAGAATACTCACTCTTGTGAATGATGTGGGGCGTTAAGCGGCAATGCGAAAGGAAGCTTCGGGTGTCGATCTTCACGCAGACAAAAATATCTGAAAAAAGATGTTACAAAAGTAATCATTTGTAATGTCCTGTTGTTACTTAATTAAAATGAACATTATATGATGAACAGAAAACAGAATCAATATCCACAAGCAGAAAATAACCTGATGATTCGGGATCCCCAGCAACAGCATCTGCCAAGTGTAGAGGTTCGTGAGCTTGTTCCAGAATTTCAGGATGAAATTGATCTCCGCGATATGCTGGATGTTCTGATCCGGCGAAAGTGGGCAGTTGTAACCATTCTCCTGATTGTTTTTTTTACTGTGGCGTTGGTTACCTTCGCCATGACCCCTCAGTTCAAGGCTCGCGGTTCCTTAAAAGCCTCTGCCCAGTCATCCAATCTGACCAAGTTTGATAACCTGGAAACAGGTGCTTTGAAAACAATGGAGTTTCAGCAGACTCAGGTCAAACTGTTGCAGAGTGAACAATTGGCTATGAGGGTCATTGATCTCCTGGCACTTGCCGATAACAAGGTTTTTAATCCTGATGCCGGAGAAAAACCGGGTGAGGCATATGCGAAAGGCCTATTTGGGACAATTAAGGATTTTGTGAGGGCGGATGAATCAGAAGACAGTGTGGATCTGTTGTCGGATGATGCCAGACAGCAGATTCTCTTTGATGCTATTCTGGGGAATTTCAAAGGCCGTCTCCAGGTAAGCCCGGTCAGGAATAGTGAACTCATAGAAATCACCTTTGAAACACCGGATCCTGTACTCTCTGCTGATATTGCCAATGCGGCAATGGAAGAATTTATCAATATGCATATGGATTCTAATCTGAAGGCATCCCAGAACGCCTCGCGTTTTCTTGACAAACAGATCCTGACCACTCAGATGAAATTGGAAAAGTCTGAACTTGCCTTGCAGGAATTCTCCCGTAAAATCGGGGTGGTTTCCCTTGATCCTAAGCTGAACATGGTGCTTAGGCAGATGGAGGAGCTCAATGAAGCCCTGGCAAAGGCCAGGACCAGTCGGATTACATTGGAGGCACGCTACAAACAGACCGTGGGCATGGATGGCGGGGATCTTTCTCAGGTTATCAGCAATGAATTGATTCAGAATCTAAAAAATCAGTATGCGACCTTAAAATCTGAGTACGAGGATCTGGGGACTACGTTTAAAGCCGGGTATCCGAAAATGCAGCAGCTCGCGGCCAGGATGGATGAGTTGACACAACGGATAAACGAGGAAAAAATAGAAATTCTCAATTCCATTAAGACGGAATATCAGACCGCACTGAAGACTGAGAGCTACCTGAATGTTCGTGCCGAGGAGCAGAAAGAACGGGCAATGGATTTGGATGAAAAGGCCACTCAATATAAAATTTACGAGCGAGAAGTGGAAACAAGTAAATCCATCTATCAGAGCCTCTTGCAGCGCTCCAAGGAGATTGAGGCAACTGTCGGCGCTGCAGTAACCAATATCCAGATCGTGGATACTGCCCGTCCCCCTCTGTATCCCTATAAACCCAGAGTGGCCGTTAATCTGTTGCTGGGGGTTATTTGCGGCCTCTTTGCCGGGGTCGGTACGGCCTTTGTTTTTGAGTATTTTGATAACACCATCAAGCATCCCGATGAATTGGCGGATCGTTTCCATATTCCTGTTCTTGGATTGATTCCTTTTGACAAGGAATCAGTGGATGATCGAAAAAATATGGCCTTGAAATTCTTTAAAGATCCTCGTTCGCCAGTGGCAGAGGCCATTCGAACTATGATGACCTCGGTCCGTCTCTGCGTGGCTGATGATCCGCCCAAAACTATTTTGATTACCAGTATACTGCCGGGTGCAGGAAAGAGCTCCCTTGCCTGCAACGCCTGTTTTTCTTATCTGGCCGAGGATGAAACCTGTCTGCTGATCGATGCCGACCTGAGAAAACCCAGCCTGCACAAGGTGTTGAGAAAAGGAGAGAAGGGCAAGGGCTTATCCAGCATACTCAGTGGTATGGCAAAGTTCTCTGATGTTATCACCAAAACAGAATATGAGGGTTTGGACTTTATCAGCAGTGGTCCCCTGCCACCAAATCCGGCAGAACTTCTTTCTTCCAAACGGATGCGGCAGCTTCTCTCCATGGCCGCAAAAAATTATGATCGGGTTATTATTGACGGTCCTCCTTACCAGGGGTTTGCTGAAATCCTTGTTTTAGCAAACATGGTTGACGGCGTTATCCTGATCTCAGTAGAAGGAGATACGCCCCGGGAAGGAGTCAAGCATTTCCGGAAATCCGTTACCAATGTGGGCGGCAGAATTCTTGGTGCCATCATCAATAAAAGTGGACGCAAAAAGGGGTTCAGCTCCTACGGGGGATATAAGTATTATGCCTACAATTACGAGTATGGTGAGAAGGGGGAAAGCTGAGCACTATGCCGGAATCTGTATCTCATAACAAATGGCTAGGCTTTTTTGCTTTTTTGCTTCTGCTCGCAATCGTCATCGTGCAGTTTTGGCTGGCCTTGTTTGAACAGACTGAATTCAGCCGTAGGGAAGACGCGTCAGCGCAACATGAATATCAGCGCAATCCCTACCTGCTTACCTGGCTGGCAAAACAGAAACATCTGCTCGCAGCGGATCTGGACGCAGCACACTCTTTGTACCAACAGGCCTTGATAGTCAACCCTGTCTATCTTCCTGCCTGGTTTGGTCTGGCTGAACTCTCATCTGATCAGCATAAAAAGCAGACCGCTAACGCAATTCTTGACTACACCGACTCCCTTGCCGAGAATATCAAGCGCTGGAGATGGGATAAGGCCATGGTTGCTTACCAGTTGGATAGAACGGATATTCTCACTCGGGATCTTTCCTATATTATCCGGGAAATCCCGGGGAAAACCCGTACTGATGCCCTGCGCATGGCCTTTTCGCTATGGCCGGACCCGGAAGATCTTGTCGAAAAAATGGGAAACGATAATCTGGCACATCTCTTCCGTTACACAATCACGAAAAAAAAAGTGGAAGAAGGGATGGCGCTCTGGCAAATCATGGAACCGGAAGGCATAGCTGGGAAGGAAGAAGATGTACTGGCTTTTATCAATATGCTTCTTTCGCAGAAAGAGTTGGCTAACGCAGCTGCTCTCTGGAAAAAACATTTTAATCCGAATCATCTCTTTTTCAATGGCGATTTCAGTCGCGAACCACTGCAAACCGCCTTTGGTTGGCGAATAGGAAAAAATAAAGGTATTCACTGGCGTGTAATCCAGGGACAGAAAAAGAAGGAGCCCACAGCCCTGTATCTGCATTTTAACCGAAAAAACAATGTCAATCTCTCTAATATCTATCAGATTGTCCCCCTGGAAGGTGGTAAGGTCTACGCCCTGAGAGGGAAAATGAAGACGGCAAAACTCACCACCGATCAATTGCCTTTCCTGGAGGCTTACGGATATCAGTGCAAAGCTCCTGTCAGTAGAACGGACATGGTGAAAGGTGAGCAACCCTGGACGGATGTCTATTTTCAGTTCAAGGTTCCGCAGGAGTGTGAGGCCATGGTCATCCGCCTGCGCAGGAAGGAAAGCACCCGCATCGACAATAAACTCGCAGGGGATTTCTGGCTGACGAATCTGGAAATTGCCGAAACCGGGAAGCTTTTTACCATTGTGGATGAACAGCCGTGATCACTTCCCAGGACAAAGAGCATATCACCCGCCTCATTCAACAATATGCAGGTAATGGTTCAACAGAGGAAATGATAGCCTTTGTGGCGGATAATAAAGGGATGCTCGAAGTCTGCGACTTGATAGTGACGCACAACAGGGAAGGCAGGCAGAATACCATGACCTGGATTGATGAGCGTTGTTATCAGGATCATGTGGATGTGCGCGGGTTTCTCTACGAGATTAATCAGATTTTGTCAATTTTTCATCCGGATCAGGGGGCTGATGAGTATTATACGGTTCTTGGTTTGGAGAATGGTGTTGGAGCGGAAGCAATCAAACAGGCATACAGAAAGCTGAGTCTTCGTTATCATCCTGACACGGCAACAGGAGCGCAGTCGAAAGAGACAGATGCTTTTGTTAAGATCACCGAAGCCTACCATGCCCTTATGGGGATCGCAAAAGGTGAGCAGGTGCAGAAGCATTCTCCTGTTTCCTCAAGTCACTGGCGGCCTCAACAGCGAAAGGGCATAAGCAGAAAACGCAGGCAAAAGATAATAATTGGGGCATCCCTTTTTGTAGGAGTGATGATTGTTGTCATTGTTATTGTTTCCAGTGACTATCGAAAAAGGGCCATGTTGGCAGGGCTTCAGCAGAGTCGTGCTGCTTTTATCCCTCCCTCCACCCGTACTGATGAAAAAGAAGATACTCTGACAATTGCAAAGCTTGCTGCGGTGAGACAGGAACTTGATTCTCAGCAGACAACTGTTGGCATGCACGATCAGAAGAAAGAGGGGGGGGAAGTAGTTAATAGTGAGCCAGAAGATACTCACGTCCCGGAACCTCTTTCGGTACCCGTGGCCAAAGAACTTTTTGATCCAAGTCACGGGACTCCGGTAGCCCGGGAAAACGGGAATAAAGAGCCAAAGAGAAAACAATTGCTAAAGCAGGACATCCAAATAGTCCCGGAACAATCTGCACCCGATATTGTTTTCGTTCTTCCGCAAGAAGAAAAGGCGCCGCTTTCACCTTCCATTCAACCTTCCAGGGCAGAAAAGGCGCAGGAGCTCTTTGTAGAAAAACAGAAGATAGAAGCAGGACATGTCGCAGCAGGCCCTTTTACTAATAAACGATCGCCTGAGAAACAAGTTCCATCTGCAGAGCCGAAAGAGCCGGCCATGCAGAGCAGGCAAGAGGCAGAATCTTCTTCCATTGCTGTGATAAGTCAACAAGAAACAGTTCGCCCTTCTGCTGCTGAAGTTCAGGCAGCTATCCAGAAACGGATAGAAACTTTTCTGGCAGTGTACACGCAGACCTACGAAAACAAAGATCTCCTTGCGTTTACCAGGTTTTTTGACTTGCGAGCAACAGAGAACAATAAGCCACTTAGGGAAATTCTTCCCACCTATGCTGAACTTTTTCAGCAAGCGGATACCGTTTCTCTGTCCGTGTCTATCTTAAAATGGAAACAGATAGACAACAAAATCCACCTGGATGGGCGATTCACCATCCATATATGCTATAAAAATTCAAATACCGTTCAGGGAAAGGGCGTGATCAGGTTCCTGTTGGCAGATATGCAGGAACAGTTCTCAATTCAAGAGTTGAACTATCATTTCGATAAGCATTGATTATGACGACTTTACTCTTTGTATTCATAAGTTCCCTTGCCCTTGCCCTTGTGCTGACCCCCCTTGTCACAACAGTAGCCCTGCGCTGTAATCTTCGTCAACCTACAGAACGCTGTTGCCACACCCGGCCATTGCCTCGTATCGGTGGGGTGGCCATGTATCTTGCATTTTTTCTTTCCCTTGTTTTTTGTCTGCTGTTGCAGACCGATATTTCCAGCCTGCTGTATGAGGACAGTCGGTTAGCGGTGATAGCAGTTGCTGCAACGCTGATCTTTTGCGTCGGTTTTTGGGACGATTTGCGCCCTCTCTCTCCACTGGTCAAGTTGCTGGCCCAATTAATTGCAGCGCTGATAACCTGGTTAGGTGGAGTTCAGATTAATGTCCTTTCGGTTTCCTTGACCAGTGGTGTAGAACTCAGTTGGCTTTCACTTCCCGTTACAGTGTTCTGGATTGTCCTTGTTGTCAATGCCATTAATTTCATTGATGGGCTTGACGGCCTGGCTGCAGGGGTCTCACTATTTGTATCCCTGATTATGCTGGCGATCTGCGTTATCACCGGTAAATTTCTGGTCGCTCTGGGCTTTGTTGCGCTTGCGGGGGCGACCCTGGGTTTTCTTCGCTATAACTTTAACCCTGCCTCAATTTTTATGGGTGATAGCGGCAGTTACTTTCTTGGCTATATCATTGCCTCGCTCTCCATTTTTGGTTCCGTGAAAGGGCAGACCACACTCGCCATGCTCATTCCTTTTATAGCCCTTGGTGTTCCGTTGTTTGATGCATTGCTTGCTCCCATGCGGCGTTTTGTCCATGGAAAAAATATATTTGTAGCCGATCAAGGGCATTTACACCACAGGCTCATCAAAAATGGGTTCAGTCAACGCAAAACTGTCCTGGTCCTTTACGGGGTCACGCTGTTGCTTGGCGTGGTAGCATTTGGGCTGGTAATAGCACGGGATGAGCTGGCTGGCTTTATTCTTCTGGTGCTTGCGGCAACTCTCTTTTTCGCCTTTCGTAAGCTCGGATACCTGCACTATTTTACAGTGGACAAACTCTACGGCTGGCTGCGCGACATGACAGAGGCAAGTGGAGTCAGCCACGATAGGCGCACCTTTCTTGACCTCCAGATTCAAATTAGCACTGCTCAATCTTTGGACGAAATGTGGGATTTAGTAGGAGGAGCTTTGGTAAGGCTTGATTTTGATAACGCCACACTTTTGCTCAGTGAAGCTCTGAGCAAGGATCAAAATACCCCAAAGTTGACTTGGCATAGCAAACAACAGGGGCACCAAATCGACGCAACATCGGCAGAGGAAGTTAATAATAACTTTACACTCAAATTGACCTTTCCACTGGTGGAACGAACTGGCCGATTGTACAAAAGATCGCCCAAGTCTATCGGGCAAGATCCTGTTAATTCTCTCGGGATTCTTATTCTTGAAAAAAATATTGAAAAGAAGCAGATCAACCATTTTACCTTGCGCCGGGTTGAGCAGCTCAGGAGAATAATAACAAGAAGACTTATCACAGCGTTATGATGGGTAAGAATTTGGAACTTAAGTCATTCTGTTGGGTTTTGTTCATCTGATTTTGTGAGAGTAATGCAGAGTGAAAAAAGTTCTGCCCGGTTTGTCCCTGATGGAAGGGGACATGTTGAATTGAGTTAGGTGTCACTCCGAATTACCCATTTTTTGTGTAACAGCGCTACAATGTGAAACTGGCAACCAATGATACAAAAAATTCGAAGAAAACTTTTTGCAATGCGTGCAGACGAGCACTTGTGGGAAGTGATGAAAGGCACTTCATCGTCCCTGATAATTCAGGTTGTTGGGTCGATTTTAGGCTTTGCTGTCAGCATAGCAGTCGCACGAATGTTTGGGGCAGAGGGTTCGGGGGTTTATTATCTCGCGCTGTCGATGGCCACCATTGCGGCGACTGTTGGTCGAGTTGGGTTTGACAATACTGTCGTACGCTTTGTCGCATCGCATGCATCTGTGCAGGAATGGGGGGCGGTAAGGCAGGTTTATGGGACGGCCATGAAAGTTGTGGCAGCGGCTTCGTTATTTATTTCGGTTGGTTTGTGCTTTGGTGCCGAGTGGATTGCTAATGCCCTGTTTGACAAGCCATATATGGAATTGCCATTGAGATTGGTGGCTATGTCGGTATTGCCATTGTCGTTCGCCATGATCCACGCAGAGGGGCTTCGCGGATTGAAGTGTATCCCGGCCTCACAATGGATAAAGACCGTATTGACATCACTTGGCACGTTGCTGTTCCTTTATCCGCTGGCGCAATTATGGGGCGCTAATGGCGTAGTTGCTGCGTATGTGGCAGCTACAATTGCTACAGCTGTTGCCGCGTGGTTGATATGGCAAAGGGCTTGGAAAAACAGGTGTGGAATATCGTTTGATCCACAAAATGGCTTTCTTAAACAAGGGGTACTCTTTCGTTCCAGTTGGCCGCTATTTGGTGTGGCTTTGACAGGTTTAGTCGTACAACAAGCAGGAACGGTTTTTCTGGGTGTTTTGGGTGGGGTTGGAGATGTTGGCGTATTTAGTGTGGCCAACCGAATTGCTAATCTGTTACTTTTTCCTCTCATGGCAATGATCAGCATTATAGCCCCCAAATTCGCTGCAATGTATCGACAAGGGGATATGGATGGATTGAAACAATTGTCGCGTAGTAGCTCCAGAATTCTCACTATACTTACTGTGCCTGTGGCGTTTTTTGTTGCCATCTGTGCTGAATGGATAATGGCATTATTTGGTGCTGATTTTAAGTATGGTGTATCTGCGTTATATATTCTACTCTTTGGTGTAGTGGTCAACGTAGTGACCGGGCCAGTTGGCAACATATTAATGATGACAGGTCACGAGTATATCGTCCGTAACGTGATGGTTCTCACTTCGTTAGTCGTTATCATTCTATGCATCATTCTGATTCCAGTAACTGGCGCTAACGGTGCCGCGATTGCATTAGCCGTTGGAAGTTGTCTACAAAATATTTATATGACTGTACAGGTTAGGCGGCATTTTGGTTATTGGCCAATTTCTTTTTCTAAATTGATGGTGTGACCATGCAAAAAGTAAGGGAATTAGATTTTTTGATCATTGGTGCTATGAAATCGGCTACATCATCTCTCCACAAATACCTTTTAGAACATAATGGAATTTATCTTCCACCAGAAAAAGAAGCCCCCTTTTTTTCGGATGATAACAGATTTGATCAGGGCTACTCTTGTTACTTTAAAGATTTTTTTAGAGATGCATCACTGGATGTTTTGCTCGGTACCGTAACGCCGTTGTACATGATGAATCCTGCAGTACCACAACGAATTAAGGATACATGTCCAAATGTTAAGTTGATCGCAATATTACGTGACCCAATTGAAAGAGCCTATTCACACTATCTGATGGCTGTACGGATTTGGGGGGAGACGCGCACTTTCGAGGAAGCGATGGTTAACCAACTGCAGAAAGATCGGTTAACCGAGGCAAGACAAAATGGTTCATACTGGAGAAATTATATTGTGTTCGGTGAATATGGGCGGATTCTAAAGGAATATTTTGATCTGTTTCCACAAGAACATATAAAAATAAAATACATGGACGAGCTTGTGACTACTCCATATGCATTTATGTCCGACCTATTTGATTATCTTGGATTAAGTAACGTGACAATTCGAAGTCTAGGCAAGAAGTTTCATGATTCCAAGAAAAAAGGCTTTATGCCTATAGTTGCCCATGTCGCCTTAAATACGAAGTTAAGGCTTGTAGGGAAATATTTACTTCAGGGTCGGATGAGAAGACGGATTCGTTTCTGGCTGGGCTTGCATCGATCTCATTCAGGGGGGGATGTTGACTCGGCGTTTCGCATTTCTTCTGAAACACAGAAAAAGTTACAGAATTTATATCTTGCAGATGTAAGAAGTTTGTCAAATTTGACAAGGGATTCCCCATACTGGATTGCAAATTGGCAAAGGCACGGAGAACATTGAATATGGAATGTCAAATTTGTGGCTCCCAGAAGAACCTCACTTCCTATGATATTAGAGAAAAAATGTTTGGGTTGAATGAGGATTTTCATTATTTTCAGTGTCAAGCATGCGATTGCTTGCAGATTGCCGAATCGCCCAGCGATATGATCAAATATTATCCCGAAGGATATTACTCATATGAGGCGCCCCCATTTCATAAAAGTTTACTGGCTAGAGTTAAGGCAATCAGAGACAGAGTGATTCTGATGGGTAGCTTAGGACAACGCCATTACTTAACAGGGCATGTTAGGCCCCCGTTGAGAGCCATCGCGCATGTAGGGCTAACAAAAACAAGTCGGATAATTGATGTTGGGTGTGGTGCAGGCTCTCTTTTAAGTAGTCTGTATGAGATGGGGGTTAAGAACATCCTGGGAGTGGATCCTTACATGGCAAGTGATATTGATCAAGGTAATAAATTTAAGATTGCCATCTGCTCTCTCGCTGATGTCCAGGGGGAGTGGGATGTGGTGATGTTTCATCACTCCTTTGAACATATAGTTGAACAACACAAAACTTTAGAAATTGCGGCAGAGTTGTTGGTAAAAGGTGGAATGTGCATAATACGTGTACCTACAGTGTCTTCATATGCGTGGCATCATTACAGGGAGAACTGGGTGCAGATTGATGCTCCACGGCATTTCTACCTTCATTCGATCAAGAGTATGCGGATTTTGGCTGAAAAATCGGGTCTCTCCGTTGAGAGTGTGTACCATGATTCAACCGCATTCCAATTTTGGGGGAGCGAGCTTTATGCTAAGGGGATTGCTCTCGTGAAACCTGGACAAAGTGGGTTAGCGACGAGAGATGTGTATTTTTCTCGGAAAGAAATAAAAGTCTTTGAAAAAAAGGCCAAGCAATTGAACGCGACAGGTGACGGCGACCAAGCAGCATTTTTTTTACGGAAAGTGTAAGAGATGAGTGTGGCAACACAAATTTTACGTACTGGAGTCCATTTTTACAGAGACATGGTACTTTTTTTTCTGACGGTTATTGGGTACGTCCCTTGTCATTTGTTTAGGAAAACCACCTATAGAATGTTTGGGGTAACCATAGGAGAGAAAACCAGCTTTCATTGGCGCGCCCGTTTCTATAATCCGCGAGGCCTGACAATTGGAGCAAACAGTATTGTCGGCAACGACGCAATGCTGGATGCCAGAAATGGAATAATTATTGGTGAAAATGTTTCACTTTCAATGGGCGTATGGATTTGGACTATGGAGCACGACCCACAGGATCCCTATTACAGAGTCAAAGGAGGTCCTGTAGTAATTGAAGATTATGTTTGGATAAGTTGTAGGGTGGTTATTTTACCTAACCTAACCATCGGCAAGGGCGCGGTCGTAGCTGCAGGTGCGGTTGTCACTAAAGATGTTCCTCCTTATGCGATAGTGGGAGGTGTGCCCGCGAAGATAATTGGTGAGCGTACCCAGGATTTACGTTACACTTTGAATTTTCACAAGGCCTTTCAATAAGTGCCCCTCTCCATTCATTGTTGGTGGTGTGTGGCCTCTATAGTGGACCCCAGTTTCAAGACAGTAGTTTAAGCTGCACGCAACCATACTGAGAGAGAAGTGATGAGTGACGCGAAGAAGCGAAAGTTCCACACCCCCGAGTTCAAGGCGAAGGTGGGTCTTGAGGCATTGCGAGGGATGAAAACGATCAACGAGATAGGCCAGGAATACGGTGTTCATCCAGTACAGGTAGGGCAGTGGAAGAAGGAAATCCAGGATCAAGCAAAAACGTTGTTTGAAGGCAAGCGAGGTCCCAAGCCTCTGGCCGCACATCGTGAACCAGAACTGCTATACAGCGAGATTGGCAAACTGAAGGTAGGAACTTCGACTGGCTTAAAAAAAAGTATGGGATCAGCCTGCCATGATGCGGCAATCGTGGATCGCCCCAGGGGATGCGGTGTCCATTGTCCAGCAATGCGTTCTGGCAGGGGTATGCCGCGCCACGGTTTATGCTCAGCTAAAGCCTAGGTTGGCAGATGAAAGCGATCTGCTGCTCAGTTGCCTGATCGACGAGGAATACACCCGGCATCCGTTCTATGGTAGCCGTAAAATGGTTGTTTTCTTTGAGGGAGTTGGCCATACTATCAATCGTAAACGGGTTCAACGCATGATGAGGCAAATGGGACTGGTCGGTATGGCGTCAGGGCCGAACACCAGCCGTTCGCACCCTGAGCACAAGGTTTATCCTTATCTGCTGCGCGGTGTTCCTGTTATCAGGCCCGACCAGGTTTGGAGCACTGATATCACTTACATACGGCTGGCACGAGGCTTTGCCTATCTGGTGGCGATCATCGATTGGTATTCACGCCGGGTGCTCAGCTGGCGGATCAGCAACAGCATGGAAGCAACATTCTGTGTCGATTGCCTTGAGGAAGCCTTGCGTACTCACGGCAAGCCTGAAATTTTCAACAGCGATCAAGGCTCACAGTTTACCAGTGACGCCTTCACCAGTGTGCTGAAACGTGAAGGTATTATGATCAGCATGGATGGACGGGGCCGTGCCTTCGACAACATCTTCGTTGAGCGACTCTGGCGCAGTGTCAAGCATGAAGACATATACCCTGAAGGGCTATGCCTCGATGGGCGAATTGACAGTCGGGCTGGCGAAGTACTTCACATTCTACAACAACGAGCGTCCGCACCAGTCACTGGGGCAAAAGACACCCGAAATCGTGTATCGAAGCGCTATAGGTGGCGGGGCAGTAATCGTCGACAAATTTGCCCGCGCGGTGGAGGAAACAGCAACATTAAATGCCAAAGCAAGGACCACACAGGGGCAGTGCCGTACAGCTGCTAATGAAGTCGAATGTGAAGCTTAAACTTAGTGGTTTATTGTCTTGACTCAGGGGGCCACCTTACTCCAACCGGAGTTGGGGCTACCTTTTTTTGGGTGAAATACTGAGACAGGCTTGTGTTTGTGTCGTGCATGAGCCGTTGAATGAGCGTAGCATATGTGAACATTTTGGTGTTGCCTTTACTCCGACAACAGAACAGTTCGTGTATGAACATTCGGAGGGAGAAGAATGCCGACGAAAGTAATGACAAGGTACACGATTTCCGTCGTACTAGCCGTACACTGGTGGATGCCTAGTATGGCCACCTGGACGCAAACAATGAAGCGACAATGCAGGAGGTTGTTGGTGAAGAAGTTTTTAGTTGTCATGGACATTGGTAGGTGAAGTAGATGCATTTTGCCCCATTGCGAAAAACATTACGTGAAGCAAACCTTATTGTTTTTTTCTTAATATCATTCAGTATCCTGAAATATATTCCAGGTCTGGTAATGATCAAAGAAGGCTGGATTGTTGCCACTGCCATCTTTTTGCTTACGTTTTATGTCGCTGCTCGTTTGGAAAAAGGTACACGGATTCCCCAAATTGAGGGATACATCTTGATCTTACTGGTTTGGGTACCGACCAGCTCGGCAATACAATCTTGCAGCGAATTTGGTCAACCCTTGATCTATGGTTTACTGGCACAGCGAAATATTGTGCTGGCAATCTCAGCCATTATTTTGTTGTATTTGCTTCGTCATAATCGAATCACATTGCCCGATGTAGAGCAGGCATTGGTTAAGCTGTCATGGGCATGCCTGATAATATTCATTCTGTTTACGAGGATATTCGATCCCGGACAATTTGCTGATGCAGGAAAAGGTTTTGTGATAGGGAGCAATATCGGAGAGGCGGCCTTTAAATTTAATTCTACTTTTATAGTGTTTGGTTTTTTTTACCACATATTCAATGCGTTTTGGCGACTCAACACAAAGCAAGTATTGCTGGCGGCACCATTTTTATTGTATTTGATTTTCGTTGACGGTGGTCGCTCGTTGTTACTGTCGGTCCTTGGCGCAGTAATATTTTTTTTGTATCGTTGGGTATCTTTCGGCAGGTTTGTAAAGATGATCCCAAGGGTCTTTCTTCTTGCAGCGGTTTTATTCGCCGTTATTCTGTTTTTCAAGCAAGATTATATGATTGGCTTGGCCAAGAAATTTTATGATGCGTTTACCGTTGTTCTGACTGCCCAGGAGACAATGGATGTCTCAGCAACTGCTCGTATTAGTGAGATATTGATCGCCATGCCCTATGTTGCCGACCACTGGGCGTTTGGCAATGGTAACTTGAGTAATCAATGGCAAGGCGGTTTTGAATCACGGTTCGGATATTTTTATCCGTCGGATATCGGTATTATTGGAGCGGTATTTTTGTTCGGAATATTCGGAGTGCTGTTATTCAGCTTCCAATTCCTTTTTGCTGTCCGTTACGCGAACCGCTTACCTAGAAATGGTGGTGAGCATGGCGCGTTAATCTGTGCAACAAAAGGCTTCCTTCTATATTACGCACTTCACTCTTTAGTAACTGGCAAGTTCGTGCATTCTGTGGAGATTGGTTTGCTGTTCATAGTCATTCTCTATTGGGCCACTCTCACAGCAAAAAGAACAAATACTGTAGTTTTAAGTAATTCTATCTCGACGGGCGCAACGCAATGACGAGAACAACGGTTGGTCGCTAAAGGTGGATTGTCACGGCACGAGCGATCCTCGCAACTGTATTCAATCGTAGCGAATCTTCTCTGATCCTCACCTGTTAGTGGTGATTGACAACACACACAGTGACCCCGAATTTCAGATTTTAGAAAATTTTGCTGGATTTAGGTCTTCGCCAAAATGACCTCATGGATTGGCTGAGTTTCCACATAGACCCACTAAAGTTTATAAATGAGGCTTTTATTGAGATGTCTACTGATTATCTCCAAGAATATTTAAATGGATTCTGTTGTCGAGTTGACTGTGGGTTCTGGGCGTTTGAATTTTCTTTGAGATTACTAAGTGCTTGGCTTGTTTATATTCCTCTCAAAAAAAGCTTAGTTTTTTTGAGAGCGGCAAAATAGATAATAATAGAAAAACATGAGTTATTGCAGGCCAAAAGTTATTATTGTTTTGTTAAATTACAACGGGGCTGAAGATACGATTGGCTGTTTACAAAGCCTCCAAGAAATAACTTATCTCAACTACAATATCGTTATAGTTGACAATGATTCACCCGATGGTTCATGGGAGAAGATTGAATATTATTTGAGTACTGAAGGCGTGGATCATTTTATTTTCAATCATCCACGCACCGCAGTAGAATATGCAAGTGAGCTGCCTTTTGTAACTTTTATACAAAGTGGTGAGAACAGAGGCTATGGGTACGGCAATAATGTTGGCATTAAATATGCGTTGGTAAATAATGCTGATTATGTGCTGCTTCTGAATAATGATACGGTTGTTGCTCCTGATTTTCTGGAGCCGCTGGTTAAAATGTGTGAAGCTGATGAAACTATCGGTATTGCGTCCGGAAAGATATATTTCCATGATAGTCCGGATGTCCTCTGGTTTAACGGTGGAAGGTTTCAACCATCTACAGCAAAAATTGAGCATGTAAATTTCAATGAAAAAGATATTGGGCAAAATTCACACAAAGTGAATACTTTTATCAGTGGTTGCCTGTGGTTGATCCCCAGGAATGTTTTTGAAATCGTTGGACTCATCAATGAAGAGTATTTTATGTATATGGAGGATCTAGAATTTTCGCAAAGAATTTTGAAGGGTGGATATAAACTGGAGGTTTCCGAACAAAGTCATATCTGGCATAAAGTGGGGAGAAGTTCCGGAGGGAGATATTCCAAGCTTACGGTTTATTATAGGAGTAAAAACTACATACTTTTTGCAAAAAAACATATAAGTAATCCATTCTGGCGGCTAATCTCTATTGTATTTTTTATCTTTAGATGCATGGTTCATTTACTTAAGCATAAACAATTCTATCCAATAAAAGAAGTGATGAGAGGTGTTGTAGATGGGTTTTGGCACAAAACATAATTTAATAATTGCTGATGTTCATAAATCCGTAACGACTTCATTATTTGAATATTTAATCCACAACGATGATATATACGGAGGAGTTACAAAAGATATTCATTTTTTATACCATTACGTTACGGGAATAGTTTTTAATCTTTGTGGGTTTGTAAGAAATAGTCTGTTTGTTGTGATGAGGAAGAGTACGTTTTGGCTGTAATGCCTACTGTATTTATATCTAAAGTTTAATTGCCTGATAAGATAAAAGATTATTAAGTAAATGTGATAAAAATATTAATGAGAGAAATAATGGTGATTTGTTTTCCTAAAAATAAAAATAAGGAACCATGGATTGTATAAAGATGAAAATAAAAAAAACATGCAATGTTATTGATTAAGTATGAAAACAATGATTTGTCTGTTTAATGGGATAATGTTGACATGTTGCCTAATTTTATCATAGTTGGGGCTCCAAAAGCCGGAACTACATCGCTATGCCATTATTTATCAGAGCATCCGCTTGTTTTTATGAGCGATCCGAAAGAAATAAATTTCTTTTCTAAAGAAGAGATAGAAAACCAAGGGGTGTATTGTAAAGAATTCAAGGCTAAAAATATTGCGGAATACGAAGATCTGTTTGCAAGTGTGACTGATGAAAAAGCCGTTGGGGAAGGGAGTGTATCGTATCTCTTTTATCCAAAAGTCGCACAAAAAATTAAGGATGCTCTGCCCAACGTAAAAATTGTCATACTCTTGCGTGATCCTATAAGTAGAGGCTTCTCACATTATCTTATGGATTATCGGCTCGGTTTAGTTAATGTTCCTTATGATGAAATCGTTAATAAAAAGAGCAGCCATAAGAATGGAGATCTCTATTATCAGCAATATGTAGAGCTTGGTCTTTATTATAAGCAGGTAAAAAGGTATCTTGATTACTTTGGGCGTAAGCAAGTCAAAGTCTATTTACAGGAAGACCTGTGTCGAGATATCAAAGGAGTGCTTTTGGATTTGTATGATTTTTTTGGGATAAACAAGTCCTTTCTGCCCAATGCTGATAAACAACATAACGCGTTCTTAATGCCAAAAAACAGATTGATTCACAAACTTTATAGTTTCTATATGATTAGAAACTTTTTATCTGAATTGCTACCAAATTGGCTAAAAGAGATATTGCTTAGCACTTTCTTTGAACGTAGTAAAAAGCCTGAATTAAGTGAATCAACAAGAGAGTATCTTCGGAAATTCTATCTGCCGGATATTCAGAAGCTCGAAATATTAATTCATCGGGATTTGTCTCACTGGTATGGAGAATAACCTTGTGTAAGATAGCAATAATTGACCATGTCGGCAAAAAAGCAGGGATGGATTGTTATGATAGCTCTCTGATGAAAGGGCTGCAGCAGCACGGCTGCTACACAACAGTTTACAGTAATTTTGTCGGCATTGATCCGCAGACGCTAACATACAGAATTTGTTATGAAGGACACTCCAAGGGTAATGCACTGGTAAAATTCTATCGCTTTATTCGTGCAACTTGTATCGCTGCTTATCAGGCCAGAAAAGAAAAAACAGATCTTGTTATTTTACATCTTTTTTCAGCCAATGCAGTGACCCTTCTTCTGGTATTTATTCCTAAATTATTTGGTTTAAAAACTGTTGTGATTTCACATGACGTTTTTAGTTTTGCTAAAAATGATAGTAAAATTATAAAAAATATTATCTACAATACCTTGTCAAATTATATTGTTGTACACAATTCATACTCTTATGAAACATTGATAAACAGCGTCCATATAAAAAATAGCAGAAAAGTAGTCATTATAAAACATGGGGGATATGTAGACCATGTCGGCCAAAGAACTACAAAAGAGAAAGTACGTCGTGAGGTAGGACTAAAAGAGGACGAAAAGTATATTTTATTTTTTGGTCAGATAAAAAAAGTTAAAGGGTTGGACGTATTACTTGATGCTATGAGGCAAGTTTCCAACGATATTAAATTGGTCATTGCCGGCAAGCCCTGGAAGGATGATTTTTCTGTTTATGATGAACTGATAGAAAAATACGGTCTGGAAAATAGAGTCATTAAAATGATTCGCTTTATTGAGAACAGTGAAAGAGAAAAACTTTTTTTTGCGGCAGATGTTAATGTCTTGCCATATCGAACCATTTATTCAAGTGCCGTTTTGTTGATGGCAATGAGCCACGGGGTACCGGTAATTACCTCAGACCTTGCCGCCAATGCAGAGATTATTGAAGACGGTGAAAACGGCATGTTATTTAAAAGTGAGAATGCCGATGATCTTGCTTTAAAAATAAATCTGTTTTTTCAAGATCAATCTTTTTCAAGGACGATGGCTGATAATGCCATGAAAACAATAAGGTCTGACTATGATTGGTATATAATAAGCAGAGAATACCTCAAAATGATCAATGATTAACAAATGGATTTGCAATATGTTTTGGATAAGACTTTACTTTAGCCTCGAATTTCTTGGTTGGTATTAATGTATGAGATATCCATATGTGACACTGCTATTATCGATAGTTTTAGTAGGATTGATATCTTTGTCGTCAGAGGACGCCAACAGTAAAGTACCGATACCAAAAATTAAGGTATTTACAAATGATTACATAATAATTTCACATAATACCAAGCTGGTACGTGAAGAGCGTCTGCACAGAAAATATAAGGCCTCGTTTGATTCATTGCAGGAAACACTTAGACAAAATGGTGATAAAGGTATCCCGAAGCTAGAGTTTGTCTTTTCAGGAATACAGGATTCTATACCCGTTAATGAAAAACAGAGAGCTTATTTGGATATGCCTGAAGCATATCTGCTCATTATCGGGCAGAAACGTATTAATATAATGTCGCGGTATGACCAAGGGTTACTCAACGGATTGAGCACGTTGGAGGCATTGATTGACCAATATGAAGGGAAACTCCCTCTGGGCTGGATAGTTGACTATCCAGATATGGAAATGAGGGTGCTACACCTCTCATTATGGCCATGCACAATAAAAGATTTTAAAGAGCATATTCGATTGGCCCGTTTTGGTCATTATAACGCTTTGATATTGCTTAATCACTACGGTGTAGGCTTGCGATCACTTCAGCATTTGAATATTGAAGGTAAAGCAAAATGGAGTATTGAAGAGTTTAAGGAAATGGTAAGGTTTTCAAAAGAAAACGGCATGGAGGTTATCCCTCAGTTAAGCCTATTGTCCCATCAGAAAAAGTTCATAAAAGACAGCCACCCAGAATATATGTACAATAAGGCAACCTATGATCCACGGAAAAAACAACTGTATGAAAAAATTGTATTTCCTGCCATAGATGAACTTTTAACTTTGACTGGTGCGACCAAATTTCATATTGGCCATGATGAAGTAGTAGGATGGAAGGACGTTCATTATAGAAAAAAAATATTGAGAAAAGGTGAAAGACAGCTTCCCCCTGAGCTTTTTTTGCAGGATGTTCTTACATTGTATGAATATCTGAATAAAAAAAATATAGAAACCTGGATGTGGGGAGACATGCTTGTTTCAAAAGAAGAGTTTCCTTCCATGAAAAGTAGTGGGCCGAGTCTCAATGGGCATAACGGCTATGCTGCTTTGCGGACAAGAATTCCTAAAGATATTGTCATTTGTGCTTGGCATTATCAAGGGAAACAGGTTTCTTTTGCGTCAGTATTGGCTTTTACAAAAAACGGGCATAAAGTTTTAGGGGCAACGTGGAAAAATCAAGAAACCACAAAGAATTTAACAAAATACATGGGACGATTACCGAAAAATGGAGAAGGGATGATCGCAACGACCTGGTATGGGTTGAGTGGTCAGAAAAAAGAGGAAATTCAAAATGTTATAAAATTCTCAGGTGAGACATTCTGGAATGCAAAACAGTAACATATCTATCCAATATGGTCAGCAAAAAGTGAATATTCTCTTAAATCACTTTTTTTTCAACAACTATTGTCTTTTCTCACATTTCCTTTGAATCAGATTGAGGTGGTAGAGCACTACTATCGGAAAAGAAGTCGAATGTGGCTGAACGCATTGTTTTGGAATCTGGCATGGGCATAACATTATTTAAGGACTTACCAGGTGCAGAGTAAAAGAATTTCCATAATTGGTACGGTTGGGGTGCCTGCAAATTATGGTGGCTTTGAAACACTTGCTGAAAATCTGATTCGGTATAACCATACAGGGTCGTCGCTTGGTGCTATGACAGTTTATTGCAGCAGCAAATGCTATCCTGAAAAAAAAGTGTCGTTCCTGTCGGCCCGGCTCAAATATATTTCACTCAATGCTAATGGCGTGCAAAGTATTCCTTATGACATAGTTTCTTTGTTCTCCTCAATTCTGCATCGTAGTGATGTAATTCTTGTGTTGGGGGTGTCTGGAGCTATTGTGTTGCCGTTGATTCGTCTGCTGTCTTCTGCTCGAATAATTACCAATATTGATGGTATCGAGTGGCGCAGAAAAAAATGGCAAGGGTTCGCTAAGCTGTTTTTACGTTTCTCGGAGAAGTTGGCGGTGCACTTTTCCCATGAGGTGGTTGCTGATAATAGTGCTATCGCTGAATACGTAAGGCAAACTTACGGGATTGAAACTCACGTGATTGCCTATGGTGGTGACCATGCTGTCGTGGTGGATGCTGTGTTAGTTAAAGAGTATATATTCCCGGAAAGATATGCGTTTACAGTTTGTCGTATTGAGCCGGAAAACAATGTGCAGATGGTATTGGAGGCTTTCTCCAAATTGAAATCACATGCTTTGGTTATGGTAGGTAATTGGAAAAACAGCGAGTATGGACGGGTGCTGCATTCGCAGTATTCTTCTTATGGTAACCTCTACTTGCTTGATCCAATTTATGATCTGGGGAAACTCAAGACATTGCGTTCTCATGCGTCGTTGTATGTACATGGGCACTCGGCAGGTGGTACAAATCCATCACTGGTTGAGGCGATGCATTTTGGCAAGCCTGTGCTGGCTTTTGATTGTGATTTTAACCGCAGTACTACAGAAAACAAAGCACTGTTCTTTAGCACTGGTAAAGAGTTGGCACGGCTGATTGAAATAACTCATGAGCCACTGCTTGAGAGAGTTGGGCGAGACATGCTTGAAATCGCTAACCGACGCTATACTTGGCATACAGTTGCTAGACAATATTTTTCAGTACTAAATGGGTGATTTTGCTATTGGTGAATTGTCATAGTGCTGCACTTTTTGTTGACCACGTCACAGTGCAATAGAATGTGTAAAAAAGAAGTTGGTTAATGATAGGATGTTGCAGGTGAACATCGAGGAAATTGAAAACTTTTTGATGCACCAAAAAGGCCAATTGGAGACCTGATCCTCCCCTTGATTTTCAATATTCTCATCGGCAACACTGATGATCGTGCACGCAATCACGCATTTTTTTGAGATAGACACCAGTACACCTTAACCTCGACCTATGACATATTCCCACTGCTACGTTCTTGGACAAAGAGCAAATCTAAAACAGGCAACAATCATTTCTCCTCCTCCTCCTTCTTCTTGTTGTTTGTATTGGTCTCTGGAACTCATTTAACTAAGAATAGATAGGGAATACCTGTCCCCAGAGAATTTTTTCCTGAATAGGAAAAGTTATTTTACAGAGATTCGTGTCGGCAATGTTTTTTCCTTAGGACTTTAATGGCAAACACAACAGAAAAATTGGACAGTGTCATGACAAAAGAATTTGCTCGATTGTGTTTTTTGTTACTCTCGCTCATCTTATTGCCGTTTGTCTCTTTTGCCGGGAATGCAATGGTTGGCATGTATGGTGTGCCAACAGGGACAGGTGATGGAAGTGGTATCTTAGCGGCGCAATTTAAAGAGGCCAATGTCTCCGCGGTTTTTGTTCCGCCTGATAGAGACACGATTCGTTTTTTCAGAGAGCAGGATTTTGAAGTCTTTCTCACCTTGAATGTCTTTGGCGGCAGGCAGGCATGGAAAATGTTTCCGGATTCCATACCTGTTACTGCCGATGGCGCAAAACTCTCCGGCAAATATGGCGGGGTATGTCCCACCCATTTTGAGTGGCGTGAGAGTCGTTTGCAGCTCCTCGATAGTTGGCTGAAAGATTATTCTGGGGAAGAGGTGATTTCGGGTGTATGGCTCGATTTTATTCGTTATCCAGGGAGTTGGGAGCATACGGAAGCTTCGATTCCAGATACCTGCTACTGCCACAGGTGTCTTACTTTTTTTCAGGTGGAAAAAGGGGTGGTGTTGCCTGATGGTTTGTCTGTGGCAGACGCTGCCCGGTGGATCAAGGAAAACGCTGCCGACAAATGGTTACAGTGGAAGAAAGAGCAGATTACTGCCTTTGTCCGTGATGTCCGAGCCGTTGTGGACAAGGCCGGAGTGGGGCAGAAAGTGCGGCTTGGGGTGTTTTTGGTGCCCTGGATGCGGGGGGAGAATGATGGGGCGGTGACCTTTCTCCTTGGTCAGGATGCGGAACAGTTCGCCGGTTATGTAGATGTCTTTTCTCCCATGGTCTATCACCGTATGGTGGGTAAGACACCTGACTGGATTTCCCAGGTGACTGAATATTTTGCTGAAGTAACCGGAAAACCGATATGGCCTATAATCCAGGCCGAGGATCTGGAAGCTGTCGAGTTTGCCAAGGCTGTGGCGGCCACTGGCACGGGAAAAGGGCAGGGGCTGCTGGTCTATAGCTATCCGAAAATGAAGGGAGAATTTTGGCCCTTGCTTGCCGGATTTATAGCCAAAGAGAATTTGCTACAGGACAGTGAATTCAAGACGGTTTCTCTTGCGACCGGCAAGGGAGATAGGGAAGATTCCCGATTAGCAGCGGAATCTGAGGTGTGGCAACAGGGGAGGGGAGGAATTGTATTTGATTCTGAATTCCCGGTATGGTTGCAGGAAGGTGGTGCTGCCAAACGGAGCATTGGAATTACCGCAGGCCAGGATCGCCAAGGTGTTTGGCAGCAATCGATTACGGCCTGCACACCTGGAAAAACCTATCTGTTTACGGGAGAGTTTCTGCGGCATGAGGTGGTGAACAGGGCTTACCCGGAGCTTGAGATATGGGGGGATGCCTATTTCTTGAATAGTCACCTGATTGCCGGGAAATACCAATCTCTTCGTCTCCATATTACCTGCCCGGATGCGTTGGCAGACGATGTGAATGTCTTCCGTTTTGTCAATAAGTTCCCTGGTCAGACTTTTTGGCTACGGGCTCCGCAATTGGTGCAAGCTCTGCCACCCATGAAGACATTTCGTCAGGAGCTGGATACAAGTTTTTTCCCCATCGGTGCCTATGGCGGAACGATTAGTAACCTTTCTGAGTTTAAAGATCTTGGGCTGAATAGTGCTGTGCTGGGACTGAGTAAAGGGACGGTGGCCAGGTGTGTGGAGCTGGGAATGAACTGCACCTTTTCTCTCCCCCGAGATCCGGAAAAGATTAAGATCCTCCTCGATCAGGTGGGGAGGCTTCCACAAGCTGGCCGTTTTTCCTTTTATGTCAATGATGAGCCAGGGATTCATTCCTTTCCCCGTTGGAAGGCCAGGGATATCGAACGATTGTTGAAAGACCGTCACCCCAACATCCCTACGATGATGGCAGTTGTTCGGTCCCAGGTGATCCCTGACTATGAACAGTTTGCTGATTTCTTTATGTTGGATCAATACCCGGTTCCTTCTATGCCCATGACCTGGTTGTCAGATTCTATGGACCAGGCCGCCGATTTTGTCGGGCCTGACCGGTTGTACTCGGTTATCCAAGCCTTTGGTGGGGAAGAGTGGATGGAATATGGCTGGCCAAGGCTACCGACCTTTGAAGAGATTAACTGCCTTGCCTTTCTTTCTCTTATTCACGGGAGTCGTGGCATATATTTTTTTAAATACCAAGAAGCCATGGCGACCGATCAAGGCAGGGTGGCGTTGAAGGTGGTTGTCGGTAGATTGCAAAAACTGTTACCCTGGCTGCAAACAAGGGCTAATTTTACGCCGCTTGCTGTGAAGATGACCTCGGTCAACAGGTATGATCCGCAGGGCCGTCCCGGGATTCATTGTGCGGGCAAGGTACGGGGTCGGAAGCGAATGCTGGTGTGTACGAATACTCTCAGGACGTATGTCTCAGGTAAGGTGGTTGTGGGAGGCACTGAGTCACAGGGCTGGCAGGATTTTTACTCAGACACGGAAGTGCTTGCTGTTCAGTCAACTCTGGAGTTGGACTTTTTACCTCTAGGGGTAAAGGTGTTGGTGCAGGAGGATTAGTCGTTTATTTTATTCAGTATAGTTTTTGCTGATAATGTTTCCGTTGTTTGTTCTGCCTTCTCTAGGAGCTTGTCCGAGAATAGGCATTTTGTCCAAAATCGAGGCATTTCTGAAAAATAAGCGCAGTCATATAGTTAATATTACGAGCATTATCTTTTTGAAATAACGAAGAGTTTGGGAAAAAGGGCATTCTCGGACAAGCTCCTAGAGGTCTGCCGGGTGGCTTTGTTGCGCCGTTGTGAGTAATTTACTCCTGGAAGATATTACCTGGCTTTATTGATCGAGTTTGCCGATTTTGACCTTGGTTTCTTTTTTCTCTCCATCTCTGAGAAACTGGATTTTCATACTTGTGCCAGGCGGTGTAAGGGCAATCTGGTTTCTGAGATCGGCCGCGCCGGCAATAGTGTTCTTGTTTAAGGCGACAATCAGGTCCTGCTTTTTTAGTTTTGCTCTGTGTGCCGGAGAGTCTTTGCTGACTTCAACTACCTTGGCCGCAGCTCGGTATCCTTGATCCGCAGCTGCTGAGAGTTCACCAGGCGTGACATCCTTAAGAGCCACCCCCAGCCATCCCCTGACCATTCTGCCATGTTCTTTGAGTTGCAGGGAGATCGTTTTTGCCATATTGATTGGCACGGCAAAGCCGACTCCCATATACCCTCCGCTTTGCGTCATAAAGGCGGTGTTAATACCAATGACCTCTCCATGGATATTGAGCAGGGGCCCCCCTGAATTGCCGGGATTGATTGCCGCGTCTGTCTGAATAAAATCCTCATACTCACTAATGCCGACACTACTTCTTCCCTTCGCACTAATGATTCCAGCGGTTACTGTCTGAATGAATCCAAATGGTGCACCAATGGCTAGTGCCCATTCTCCAACCTGCAGGTTGTCGGAATCACCGAACGAGAGTGTGGGGAGTGCGGATTCGTCAATCTGGAGCAATGCAATATCGGATTGCTGATCCGATCCGATTGTTTTTGCTTTGTACTCCCGTTTGTCCTGGAGATGGACAGTTATTTCAACGGCATCTTTTATCACATGATGGTTAGTGATGATGTAGCCGTCTTTACTGATGATAAAACCGGAACCGTTACCGTATTGAGGCTGCTGCTTTGCTGGGTTTTTCTTTTTTATAGGGTCTGGGGAGGAGCCGAAAAAATCCTTCATCAGCTGCTTTTCAAAAAAATCTTGTTGAACAGTGTTGCCTTCTCTGTCTCTGGGGGCTTGTTTTTCTACCAGGATATTAACAACGGCAGGTTTGGCCCCTTCAATAACAGAGGTGAAGGCGGTAGCTGTTCTGAGCAGGGTGGGGATTGGGTCGGTGGGATGGTCATGACTCCAACAGCTTTTTGGAAAACAGGTGGCCAGGAGGAGACAAAATATTGAAGTGAGCGTGGCTAGCTTTTTGATCAAGTGATCTCTATGGATAATTTGCATATTTTTGTATAGTGAGTCCGCTTATTCTTTTCTGTTGGAGTAGAGCGCCCTTGGCGGATACATGATCGGCTAGTGTTTTCTGCTGACGAGGATCACCCATAGGGGTGAAGTTTCTCTAAAGCTGGAGCAATAATTTTGCCAGATTGAGACTAACTACTTTTTATGCCATCCTGTACCGTTATCCACGAATTGCCCCGCAGGAGTCTTTTCTATGGCCTTTTTTCCAGCGAGTTGTTCCACAGTTTGTAAGGGGGTTTTGTTTTTTTGGGCAATGTTTTGGTAATATTGCTTTCGTTGA
>JAQYVF010000168.1 GCA_030145625.1 Desulfocapsa sp.
GACGTCAATGACAGATGGTTACGGCCCTCTACCTACTCAAAATCAAATACATGATCAGCTAGAAAAAGCGGGCTATCGTGAAATAAAAAGTGAAATGCTGATTCCATCGTTTGTATCATTTAGGGTAATTAAATAGCAAAAACACAATGAACGCAATCACATAAAAAAGCATCAATAAAAACGACATAAGTACTTAAAATCACATAACAATGCGTTCATCACCGACCAGCGAGCACGCGCGTTTTCTTGAGATAAACCAAACATATTACAACGCTCAAAGTTGGTTGCCTACTGGTCGGCTGGCGGGTTAACTTTGGCGTTGCCATATTATTTAAGAATGAAAGGAGAACAAATATGAAAGCAAAAGACCTATACGATCATTTTAAAGGAATTGAGCGAACCATGTTCAAACCATTAAATAACAAATAAAAAGTCATCGGATAACTATAAACATAATAGGGAACAGATACATATTAAATAATATGTTGAAATAACAATGAAAATTAATTTTTTAGCAGTATTAGCCATAGGCATTTTTGCCTTTTCCTCTTGTGCTGAAAAGACAAGTGCGGAGGCAGTTGTACAAACATTCAAACAAACCACAGACATTCCAGCAGGTATTCAAACTCCCGATAAAGTGGAAACAAGTATTGGAGCATTGGAGTTTTTCGACGGTGTGCCCTCTAAAGCAACTGCCGAAAAAGTGTACGATTATTTGGACAGAATGCGTGGCGTAGATGCCTTCCTGAAAGGGATGCCTGGTGCTTCGGTAAGAGGCTTAATTGTAGGTTTAAAAGACGCTGGTGTAAATCAATACAATAAAGTAGGGATAACAAAATCGCTGTTAGATTCTAAATCCATATTCTTAACGGCAAACACCTCTACCATTTACATTACTCCATATTTAGATGTTAAAAAAAATGGACCTATGGTTATGGAAACTCCTCCCGGTATGCTGGGCGCTTTTAACGATGCGTGGTTTCATTATATTGCTGACATTGGACCATTTGGTGAAGACAAGGGTAAAGGCGGGAAGTATTTGATATTACCTCCAGGTTATGAGGGCGAAGTACCCGAAGGTTATTTTGTTGTAAAGTCGCCAACTAACAAAGTATTTGTTTTTATGCGTACATCCATAGCAAATGGTCTTGAATCTGTTGTTAAAATGGTGGGAGATAATTTGAAGGTGTATCCATTGGCCGAGAAAGATAATGCTAAAAAAATGGAATTAGTAGATATGTCAGGCAGAGATTTCAACACAGTACACACCAACGACTTTTCTTTTTTTAAGCATTTAGCGGAATGGATCAATGAAGAAAATGTGGATATGTTGGATGTGGAAACAAAAGGACTTTTTGCATCCATTGGTATTGAAAAAGGAAAGGCTTTTGCACCGGATGACCGCATGAAAAAACTACTTACCGAAGCGGTTGCCATTGGAAATGCCGCTGCACGTTCGATTGTATGGCACCCACGTACCGATATGAACATGGCTGGTGTTGAAATTTATCCTGATACAGAAAGCTCATGGATAATGGCTTTTGCCGATAAAAATGTATTCTTTACAAGTGAAACTGGCGGTATGAATTCAGATGCCAGAGTTATGTTTCATTACCCTTATACAGCTGTTACGCCTGCCATGGCTGTTACTATTGAAGGCGCGGGTTCTGATTATGCCATTGCATTTTTAGATGCTGATAAAAACCACTTTGATGGAGCAAAAGAATACAAATTGCATATTCCGGCAAATGTACCAGTTAATGATTTCTGGGCTGTTACCCTTTACGATTCGCAAACACGCTCATTGCTACAAACGGATCAGCAATTTCCAACAATCGGTAGTCAAACAGAAGGATTTAAGCAAAACGAAGATGGTTCTTACGATTTGTTTTTCTCGCCAAACGCTCCTGTCGGTTATGAGAATAATTGGTTACAAACCATTTCAGGGAAAAGTTGGTTTGTGATTTTACGTGTTTATGGTCCGTTAAAACCGTGGATTGAAAAAGCATGGATGCCCGGTGAAGTAACTCTTATAAAATAAGTTGTTGCACAAATTACAAATACTTTAATTACAGAAGTGGAAAATCTTCTTAAAATATTCTCACCAATAATCCATCAAGATGTCTAACAATTGTATGCACTGGAAAACAAGCACAGCATTTTTCAGGCCAAGCTTCCAGGTAAATTCAAGTTTCTATCTCCGTATCAAGCTGGTCGGTAATCCCGCTTGTTTCCAGTGATACGGGACGTTGGCTGCCGTAATGGAATAGATCGAGATGAAAAAAATACACAGTTTTTTGAAAATTTCCAGCACCGGTACAGCCGCGTTGATGATCTCACCCAATTTCGAATCTGCAAACGCTAGACAAAACGGCAAACCGCGGAAAAGGAGCTAAGAAATGATAGAGGTAATCGAAGCAGAAAAACGGCATTTTTCGGATTTCGGATGGCTTCAAACTTATTGGTTATTCTCGTTTTCTAGTTACTTCGACCCGCATAACATCCAATTTGGAGCACTAAGAGTGTTCAATGATGATGTTGTGAACCCAGGAAGCGGCTTCCCGACTCACCCCCATGAGGAAATGGAGATCATAACCATCGTGCTTGAAGGCGAAATGACTCATCAGGATAGCATGGGGAACAAAGCCGTTATCAAGGCTGGTGACGTACAGCGAATGTCTGCGGGAACCGGGCTCACCCATTCCGAATTCAATCTGGCCGAGGACCCCGTTCACTTTTATCAGATTTGGATATTTCCTGACGAAGCGGGCCTTGAGCCAACATACGACCAGAAGAACTACAACTCTAAAGAATGGAAGAATCTTCTTTTACCTGTGGCCTCCGGTCAAAATATCGAGAGGACGGTAACCTTTCACACCGATGCCACGATCTATCGCTGTACTCTAGAAGCCGGAATGGAAGTAAATCACAAGGCCACCGAAGGGCGCAGGATTTTCGTCTACCTGACAGAAGGCCAGATCACGGCAAACGGTGAACCGCTAAGGGGCAAAGACCAAGCTCGGATCGACACTGACGAACCACTTGCGCTCAAAGCGCAGCAGGACTCTGAGTTGATATTGATCGATGTGCCGTCATGCAAGGGATGGGGCTACAGCAAGGAGATACTTGAGGGAAAAAGAAAGTAAACAGCCAACAATCGCGTTAACGCTGACCCGCGAACCCTGCCGTTTTTTTGGGTGGCAACCCAAATGTTTCCTTCCCGGAACATTGATTGCCAACTGGTTGGCGGGCAGGTTACGCGGGACGTTATGTTTTTAAAATGAAACATGAAAGCACTTGAAACTGAAACTGTTCGGGATCTTGGTTGGGATGTCTCTCAATTCTATGGATTCACTTGGCAAAATGACGGAAAAGACCTTAAACTTTTTCTTACCCATGCCTCAAAACCAATTACTGAAATCCTATGCCACTGGGTAAGTGATTTACAAATAGGGTTCATCCGACTAAAGCGTACTTTTGAAATTTACTTACTCACAAATTAACCTTATGCGTTTGAAATAACACAGCATTCAACCAAAGCTTTCAAAGTAACTGTTTAGCAAAAATCACCTTTTTATTTGAAAATGTCGATGCTGTTACAGTTAATTCAAAGAGCATAAAAAGACTGTAAAAACAATTAGTTGAAAAAATTTCTCATCTATTGTTTTTTTTACAAAATCAACATTGCCTGGAAGTACGCTTTAACCGGATGAGCCATAATCCATAATTACGTTGCTGCCCATGGTTGCATTAATCTGTTTTTCTGAATTTAGAAATCGACCGGCGAGTTACTTGTTTTCTGCAAAACCAGGACTGGAAACACTGATACTTGCACCCAAGCCCAGGCTTGTGCCAGAGATTACAGTGCTTAGCTCACTTTCCAGCAGTTCTTCACTCAAATTATCATGAACGGCATGTCGAATAACCGTCACATCATCTTGGGTGATGTGTGCATAGGTCCAATACTGACTTTTTGAAGAATCATAAAAACCGGCAGGAACGCCACCGGTTCTGTCAAGCAGTAGGCCATCCGGGTCGGTCGGAATAAGTTCGTAGGTGCCATGGAGTGTGCTCGAAACCCAGGCCGAAACTGACGATCCTCGTGAAAGATAGATAAGATAGTTGCTGCCGTCATAAAAAACATCCGGGTCAGAGGCGGCTTTGTACTCAGACGTTGAGTCAACAGTTACCGTGATACGTTCTCCCGTATTTAAAGTAAATTCAGTGCCGTCACTTCCTTCGACCTCTGTGGCAGAGCCGATTAATTTCGTACAGGTACTTTCCCCTTCAGGACACGTTGCAGGATCGCCATTGTTTTCGCTGAAAAGAAAGAAGATGACCAGGTCTCCGTTGTCATCGACAATAAGAGTGGGATCTACAAAACTTACATTACTGCCTGAGTTGCTAATATTTACAGAGGTAGGAACTTCTACTTTATTCGTGTCGAGATGAAAACGGATTAGATTGCTGCCGTTACCTGCCGTATAAATATATAGTGTATCGTCGCGTCGGATTATATCCGGAACCGATCCTGGTGTGGCAGGCCAGTCAGGGAGCAAATCCCATTTCACACCGTCTTCGCTGGTCGCCAAATAGAACATATGGTTGCTGGGGTCACTGCAACTGTCTGTTTGTGTGGTGTCGCAAGTATTGAAAACCATCAGATAGGGTGCAGTCGGTGGAGTTATTTTAAGTGATGAACCTAAAAGAAGCGGAGAAAGCATGGAGACCACAGAGCTTTTATCACCTGCACCATGAGCAGATAATACTGTCATTAACAGAGTGATAAAGCAAATTGCTATCTGAGTATTTTTTTTCTTTTTCATGTAGATGCTCCGGGAGTGTGTGTGAAATATATGCTGCTGGAACCTGTGGAGGTCTGTGTTGTTCCAGCAATAAATTATGAGATTGCCGGTGGTGTCCACAGATCAGCACAGCTTTTATAGAGTATATGATAAATATGGTTGTAATAACAACAAATAATACTGTCGGTTTTCAAGGGGAGAAGCGTATTTGTTTCTCTCCCTTGCAGGTTGTTATGTTTCCACGAAGCGGTAGACTTTCCTTTTAAGCTCTTGTAATGGTTAATATGCGTTCTCCTGTGTGACTGACCATATGAGTTAAATCTGGCAAAGGGGACGTGGAGTTCCTCATATTTGACTTGTTTTGAACGGTAGGTGATAGGGTGGGGTGATAAGTAATCACTTTTTCAGTAGGCAACCGGGTGAGAGAAACAATACAACCAATACGCTTCCTGGAACAAAAAAATGCGCTTGCAGTATGGCAGCATGGGGTCTGTCCACGCTAACTTGTTGATTTGATAACATAATCACGAATTGTATTTTTCGTAAGTAGTTGATATTACAAGACCGCATTGTCGATTCAGGGTCCAAAATGGGCAATATAGAATTAACCGGCAGAAATCGCCGAATCGGGTAGCCGGGGGTTTTTCTCCCCCAGCCCCCACAACACCCTGCGTGCGGCTCCGCACAGGGCGTTTCATCAAGATTACCGGGCCGTAGCCGGGTAGTGAATCTTTTCCCACTGTTCTTTGACAGAAATCAATCCCTGCTTGTACAGCCACTTGTTGGTCATCCCGGTTTGTGCCGCCAAGGTCCTGGCGAGATGCCATGGCCCCTTACGACTGAGTGCTGTGAGGATAGCCTGTCCCTTGGAGGTGC
>JAQYVF010000209.1 GCA_030145625.1 Desulfocapsa sp.
CTTCCTCTTTTGCTGCCTGTTCGGCAGAGACAGACACCTCTTCGGGAGCAGGCGGGACTACTTCTACTTCTTCAGGCGCAGGCAAAACCACTTCTTCAATAAGCGTTACGGTCTGAGGCTCTATATTAAGGATACGTATCGGGTCATCAAACTTCCTGGTCGGGATGATCTTGACCTTCATCTGTTTGTCCTTTTTCTCATCTGTTGCCGTTACCTTAAAGAGAGAATTAAGATCTACCTTAGCTCGAACAAGGGTCTTGGGCAAGGCAACTGTAATAGTCACCGTTGCAGGACTCACTCGCTGCAGAACTTCATTTTTCATTACCTCAACAGGAAGATTAGAGATTTTTCTCTGAACAATCTCCACGGAAATATCAAGGTCTGCTGTCACAGTAGTTTCACCGATCAAGTCAACAATCAATGGATCCAGATCAAGGGGTACCTGAATCTGGGAGGATGCCCGTAATCCTTCAATATCGATCACCTTTGTCCGCAGCATATCAAACTGAGCAAGCACTGTCTGCGGCCCGGTGATGGAGATGGAAACCGGTTCCATCCGAATTTCCTTAAGAATGTAGTCTGGAGCAAGCGCCCCGGTTGTCACCGGACTCACAGCAAAATGTTTCTGGATCAACTTATCGAGAGACAGAATCACGCTTTCCGGCTGGATACGCAAGACCTTGACACCGCGTGGAACAGCAATGGAATCATTATTGTTTTCAATCACCATGGTACCAGGTGTAGCATGGGATAAATCCACCTGACGAGAGATGTCCCGATTCCCCATATCCAGCACCAGGCTGCGAGGGCCGCTGACCGAGACCTCAATCGACTTTTTAAACTGATTGGAAATAACCAGATCACGGGGCATATTAATCATCTCAACGGGCACCATGATATTTTTATTGACGATGTCCTCTCCCCCTACAAAATACCAGAGGACAACGGCCAGTCCCAAAGAAGCAAAACGAAGTATCCAGTCTTTGGGAGAGAGTTGTAACCAGTGGCGAATATTAAATATACTCATGATCTGAACACCCACTGTTTCCAACCACTCACCCCTCCGTTTTTCGGCAGAAAAATACTTCTCAAGGTGTTCGTGAGGGTCATTTCATCATGCATGGCCGTGAGAGCTCCATGCTGTACCAGGGAGACCTCCTGAGTCTCTTCCGAGACCACTATAATCACGGCATCAGTATCTTCAGACAATCCAATGGCGGCGCGATGTCTGGTCCCGAACCGCTTACTTATATAAGGATTCTGAGACAGAGGCATAATACAGCCCGCAGTCTGAATTTGCCCCTTATAGATGATCACCCCGCCATCATGGAGGGGAGAAACCGGCATGAAAATAGAGATGAGCAACTCTTTACTGAGATTGGCATTCAATTTAAATCCAGACTCGACAAAATCACGCAGTCCGGTTTCACGCTCAATGACGATCAGGGCGCCAATACGTCGTTTAGAGAGATAAAAAACAGCACGAATAATCTCATCGAGATCTTTTTCCGCCATATCCAGGTTTTTCTGAAAAGGCGATTTACCCACCTGACTCAAAGCCCTGCGAATATCCTGTTGAAAGACAATAATAACAATGAGAAGCAGGGAACTGAGAAAGGTCTTGAGCAGCCATTGCAGTGCGGCCAGATCAAGAATGGAGGACATAAAATAGACCACGGTCAGAACGACCAGGCCCAGTACCATCTGCACCGAGCGTGTGCCACGGATAATGGCAATAAGCTGATAGATGATAAAGGCTACAATCAGGATATCCAGGACATCCTGCCAGCGAAAAATATTCAGGCTTTCAAACATTCGTATTCATAACTACATTTTTCTTTACAGATAAATCAGAACACATAATTTAATCCCCGGAAAGGCTAAACAAAGAACAATCAATAACACTTCTTACAGGTTACATGAAACAAACACCTTTTACCAAGAAAAAGTTCCGTAATTGCTGGTCATTTTAACCTTTTTCCTTTTGATCAATCTCTTTTCTCACCAGATTAACGATCTCACCGGCATCCGGACTTTTCAAGACAACGACATCCACTCCGACTTTAATCGCATTCTCACGCACTTCCAAACTTTCATCTGCGGTGAAGAGAAACAGCTTCACATCCTGTCCAGCTTCGCTTTCACGAACAAACTTGCAGATCTCCAAACCGGAGATGTCAGAAAGCCTGTAATCCACCACTGCCGCATCCGGTTTCTCCTCCAGGATCAAGTCACAGCCTTCCCGGCCCGTGGAGGCGGTAATGATATTAAACCCTGCCTTTTGGAAAAGACGAGTGTAGAGTCGTCGGATAACCGGATTGTCATCCACCAGAACAATCTTCTGCGGTTGCTCCAGGCGTACCCCATCCGCTTCTCCCCCCCGCACAGGAATCACCAGCAGCATGTCACCCAGCACCAGCCTGGTATCAGGTGTCGGTGTCAGGATATCTTTCCCCTCACGACGAATTCCGACGACTTGTCCTTCCAAAAAAATACCAGCGGCCTCAACGGCATGATCAATGAGTCCTGATTCCTCATTCACCTCAAGCCATCGAGGCTGGGAGCTGGATACAACCTCAACCACCTTCGGATCTAATTGCTGTTTCTGTGCCCTGGCCATGATCTTATCGGCAACCTTTCTCCCGGCTGAAGCATAAGGAGAAATGATGGAATCAGCCCCGGCACGTAGGATCCGCGATTCGGCAGAAGCGGATTCGGAGCGGGCAACAATGTGTAGGGTAGGATTCAATTCTCGCGCAGTAAGCACGGTAAAAAGATTGTCGGGATCCGAGTCGAGAAGCGCCAGCAGGGCCCCGGCAGTTTTGATCCCTGCCTCTCGCAAAGTCTTCTCTGTGGTGGCATCTCCTGATAAATACATGTAGCCACGCTCCTTCAACATGGCACACTGTTCCGGCGAACTCTCAAGAACCACAAAACTTTTCTGGGAATCTGCCAAATGCCTGGCAGCCGCCTCACCCACCCTTCCATGTCCACAGATAATGGTATGATTGCGTAATTGATCAATCCTTTTTTTCATGACACGTTTCCCCCGCGCCGGGCTCCAGGCCCGTTCTATCATTGATTCGGTAAAGGCATGTGCGGCAAAGGCA
>JAQYVF010000085.1 GCA_030145625.1 Desulfocapsa sp.
AAAACTTCAGAACTTCTTCTCCGACTCCCCCAAAAAGGAACAATCATCCGGTGGAGGAGTTCAAAATTCACCACCGGCGAACCCTTTTGCCGCCATCGGCAAGCTGATTGCCATAGTCCTCTTTGTTCTAATATTACAATCACTATACTCTTCGTTTTATAAGATATCTCCCAGTGAAGTTGGTGTAGTCCTTCGCCTTGGTCAATATAACCGGACCTCAGCACCTGGCCTCCATTTCAAGATTCCCTTTATCGATTCCCTTTACAAAGTTAATGTAGAAGAAATTCGGAAAGAAGAATTTGGTTTTCGCAGCCGCTATCCCGGACAAAATACCACATTTGACCGCCGGGGCTATGACATGGAATCTCTCATGCTGACGGCAGACAAAAATGTCATCAACGTAGCCTGGATTGTCCAGTTCCGCGTCAAAGACCCTCAGGCATTCCTTTTCAAAATAAAAGATGTTCGTCAGGCCGTACGTGATATTTCGGAGAGCGTCACCCGCCGCATAGTCGGGAATATGGACTTTGACTATGTTCTCAGTAACCGTGACCTCCTTGCTGCCAGTGTCAAACAGGAACTTCAGGATGAACTGAACAACCTTGACGCCGGAGTTTCCATCGGTACTGTTCAGTTTCAGGATATCAATCCACCGGATCAGGTTAAACCCGCCTTTAACGAAGTAAACGAAGCGGATCAAGACATGAAAAGACTGGTCAATGAGGCTGAAGAAACTTACAACAGAGTTATTCCCAAGGCGAGAGGTAGCGCCAAACAGATGCTTGAGGAAGCACACGGCTATGCAGTCGGCAGAGTCAACGATGCAAAAGGTGAGACAGATCGTTTCCGTGCCATATTCAAAGAGTACAAAAACTTTCCTGAAGTAACGAAAAAACGGATGTACCTGGAGACCATGCAGAAAATCATGCCCGGGGTAGAATCAATTTATATCATGGATGAAAACCAGCAGACACCACTGCCTCTGCTCAACCTCTCCAAGGGCAACCCAGCCCCCTTCCCCCCCAGCAAATAGTGAGGAAATACGCATGAAACAAATAGTTCAATTCTTTTTGATCGGCCTGGTTCTCCTCACTGTAACGGTGGTCTATGACGGCTTTTTCACCCTGCGAGAAGATCAGCAGGCCATGATCACCCAGTTTGGGGCACCGGTTGGTGAACCCAAGACCGCGGCCGGGCTGCACTTTAAGCTGCCCTTTGTCCAACACGTAAACTTTTTTGACAAACGAACCCAAATCTGGGACGGAGACCCAAACCAGATTCCCACCAATGACAAGACCTATGTCTATCTTGATGTAACAGCCCGCTGGCGCATCACCGACGCCCTTAAATATATGCAGGCCGTCAAAACTGAGGCCCGTGCGCAGTCTATGCTTGATGACATTATTGACGGTACGGTCCGCGACATGGTGAACAAGAACAATTTGATCGAGATCATCCGCAGCTCGGACTGGTCTCTCGACACCATGTCATCCACGGCCGTCTCTCATACGGGTGTTGCCCCTAAAATGGGTCGGGATGCTATTTCCAATCAGATCCTTGATGCCGCCGCCAAAGCCACTCCGCAGTATGGTATTGAGTTGCTTGATGTCATGTTTAAAAGGGTAAACTATATCGAATCAGTCCGCCTGAAGGTCTATGACAGAATGATCTCCGAACGAAAGCGTATTGCTGCAGAAAAACGTTCTACGGGTGAAGGAAAAAAGGCGGAAATTCTCGGTAAGGTAGAAAGAGAACTCAAGGTTATTCTCACTGAAGCCAACCGTGAGTCCTTAGGCATCAAGGGTAAAGCTGATGCCACTGCCACCAAGATATATGGTGACGCCTACAGTCAGGATGCTGAGTTTTATTCTTTTTATAAGACTCTGGAGAGCTATCCTAATGTAATCGGAGCCAACACGTCACTCATCCTCTCCTCAGACTCTGATCTGTTTCGTTACCTCAAAAAGGTGGATGGCAAACACTAGGCAGACTGAGTTCATACTTAGACCACTTTCCAGAATAAAAGATGTACGGTAAGGGTTTCAACATACATCGTTTATTCTGGAACTGATCGAATTTCAATGAACAGTCAATCAAGCAGCGTCCTACTCCGAAAGAAAGGAAGGGCGTTGCTCTCTGGCATAGGGGATACGCCCCTTGGCCACCAACCGTTCTTCCAACTGCTGCACCATCTTTTCATCGGTCAACTCTTCCACGTCCAACTGTTCAAATCGACAGTTACATCGGTTAAGCTGCCCTCCGCACCAGGGACAGACCTCAACCGGGCAGCCAAGGATATGCAGACTACCAGTTTCGGTCCCGCAGGATGGACAAATATCCTCATTCATCCTTTCCAGGACAACATATTGCCGACAAGACTCCAGAGAATGATGCTGCCTGGTAAAGGCATCCTGATCCGGATAACCAAAAAAAGAAAGAACCTGAGGGGCGGAGAGTCCCTTCTCCCACTCACCTAAAAACAACCCGCCTTCATCATTTACCAGATAAAAATAATGATGTTTCGTAGTACTGAGCAGCAGTAGAAAGACCTGTTCTTTTCCCTCGAGCACAGAAATTTTCACTAACGATTCTTCCCGTGCCTCGGGAAGGGTACGATAATAATCCTGGATTGCATCCAGGGCAAAAGAATCCCCATGAAAGGCCTGGAGAAAATCCAAGGCAGTCTGCTGCTCAGTTTCAGCAACTCCATAACGGATAAGCAGCTCAATCTCCCTTACCTGCTCCTGCAAAGCCTCTTTATTCAACATCAGCGCCTCCTGCACGACCAGACTCAATACGCTGTTGCCAGCAGTCAGTCTCAGAGGCAATATTATCTGCCTGACTGATGGCCGTGACCACAGCAATTCTCCTTGCCCCCACACGAAGTAATGTGTCGAGATGCTTCAACTTTATCCCTCCCATCACCGTAAAAGGCAAGGGACAGTGACGAGAAAAAAGAGGAATAGCCTCAGCCCCGAGAAAATGATGCAATCCTTCCTTTGTGCCTGTATGAAACAGGGGGCCGATATTGTAATAGGAGACCGCACTCTGCCCCTGCTTAACCTCTTCTCCCAGGGCCTTAACCTGATCTTCGGTATTACAGGAAAATCCGATGAGAATATTGGGAGCCAGCCTCCGAATCTCAACTGGAGGCAGATCTTTCTGACCAACATGCATGCCATCCGCATCTGCCAGCAAGGCAATATCTAAACGATCATTAAGAAAAAAAAGAGCGCCGGCCTCCCGAGTCTTTTCTCGGAAATACCGGGCTTTTTCCAGAAGCTCACGATCAGAACTTTCCTTGTCGCGCAACTGTACTATCCTCGCACCACCATCCAGAACGTTATCCAGCCACTCTTTATCATTGCGACCGGCCGCGAGTCGTTCACAACTAACCGGATAAACGGCAACATCTTCAACAAATTGATGCAGCCGTTGCGAGTACAACTGATTGTCCGTAACACCTTGTATTGTTGTCATAATAAAATATTTCACTGTAGAATAAAAAGCCAACACACAGGAACACGCTAATGGGCATTGGCACAAAACTTGCTTTTCCAGCGCAACTCTGTTAAATTGTCATTTAAGGAGTTCATGTTATACCGGTTTAGGAAAAAGGTTGCGATGCATTCTTTATGCAGCTGCCATGCTTCCACAGCAGACTTCCATCAACCGATGATTTGTTCGCATACCGCAGCAGAGCACCTCGTTTTCCCTTTTCTCCTGTATCATCTCCTGTTTACCCGGCAAGAACCCACTGAAGAAGAATACGCTCTGATTGAGCACAGAAACATAGGTACACGATGTCAGAAAAACATGCAACATTGACCATTGAAGGCCAGAATTACCAACTTCCACTGATCAAAGGATCCGAAGGCGACAAGGCCGTGGACATTCGGTCACTACTCAAAGAAACCGGATACATTACCCTGGATTCCGGGTACATGAACACCGGTTCCTGCAGTTCCGCCATCACCTTTCTTGACGGACAGAAAGGTATCCTCAATTACCGCGGATATGCCATTGAAGAGCTTGCCGAGCGTTGCTCTTTTGTTGAGGTAGCCTACCTCCTTCTCATCGGTGAACTGCCCACCCGAGAAGAACTGAACAACTTCCGCTCACTCATGGCCGAGCACGCCCTGATCCATGAGGACATGATTCATTTCTTTGATCATTTTCCTCCCAATGCTCCCCCCATGTCCATTCTCTCTACCATGGTCAACTCCCTCTGCAACTATTATCCGGAGTTGAACAGTAATTCTGATGAGGCCCTACTTTCTATTGGCGCGAGGCTCCTTTCTAAAATCAGGACAATTGCCGCCTTTTCCTATAAGAAATCTGTGGGCCATCCACTCATCTACCCCCGCTATGACCTCTCCTACTGCGGGAATTTTGTCAACATGATGTTTGACAAACCGGTAAAACCCTATGTTGTCCTGCCGGAAGTTGTTGCCACCCTCAACAAACTGCTCATCCTCCATGCCGATCATGAACAGAACTGTTCCACCTCCACAGTCCGCCTGGTTGGCAGCGCCGGAGTCAACCTCTATGCCTCCATCTCCGCAGGTATCAGCGCCCTCTGGGGACCACTGCACGGTGGAGCCAACTCAGCGGTTGTCGAGATGCTGGAGGGAATCCACAGGGATAACAATGACTTTGGGAAATACATCAAAAAAGCCAAGGATCCAAATGACCCCTTCCGCCTCTCCGGCTTTGGTCATCGGGTCTACAAGACCTTTGACCCCAGGGCCAAAATCATCAAGCGAGCCTGTGAACAGACCCTCAAAGCCCTGAATGTAGACGACCCGCTGTTGGAAATTGCTGAAAAACTGGAAGAAATAGCCAGAAATGACGAGTACTTCATCAAACGTAATCTCTACCCCAACGTGGATTTTTACTCCGGTATCATCTACCGAGCCATGGGTATTCCCACGAACATGTTCACCGTGATGTTTGCCATGGGCAGACTGCCTGGCTGGATATCGCACTGGCAGGAGATGATGCAGGATACAAAAGACAGAAAGATCGGAAGGCCGCGACAGATCTATACCGGCCCGGTAAAACGAGACTTTGTCCCCATCCACGAACGAGTCTGAGAGACTGCGCCCAATAAACAACAAAACGGCCCGTACCCGGGAAATCCGGTACGGGCCGTTTTATATCTGAGAGATCACTCAACCAGAGCCTTTCAAAACCTGTTGAAAAGAATCATTTTTTAGCCAGACTGGCACCCACCTGGAAGTTCACCACCAGTGGAACATCAAGTGTCATGGCATTTTCCATGGCACTCTGTACTACCTCTCGCGTGCGCTCCAGTTCAGATTCGGGAAGTTCAAAAACCAACTCATCATGAATCTGGAGGAGCAGTCGGGCGGCAAGTCCCTCTTTTTGCAAAACTGATACCACCTCGATCATAGCCAACTTGATCACATCGGCAGCTGTACCCTGGATAGGTGTGTTAATAGCTGTCCTTTCAGAAAACTCACGCCTGGTCTTATTTTTTACCAGAATTTCAGGCAGCATCCTTCTCCGGTTCATAAGGGTAGTGACATAGCCGTCAACACGCGCCTGTTCCACAATCCGCTCCATGAACTCCTTCACTCCACCATAGAGGCGAAAGTACTTCTTAATAAAGTCCCCAGCCTCCTTTCTGGAAATCCCAAGCTGTTCAGAAAGCCCAAAGCTGCTCATCCCGTATACAATGCCGAAATTAATAGACTTGGCAACGCGTCGCATCTCCGAGGTCAGGAGCAGAGGCGAGACTGCAAACAGCTCAACTGCTGTCCTGGCGTGGATATCCTCACCATGACGAAAGGCATGTAACAAAGCAGGATCCTGTGAATAGTGTGCCAGGACACGGAGATCGATCTGTGAATAATCCGCAGAAAGAAAAATAAGCCCTTCAGCCGGCATAAAGGCCTGACGAATCCTGTTCCCCTCTTTTGTACGAATGGGAATATTTTGTAAATTCGGATTACTGGAAGAGAGGCGACCAGTGGCGGTTATAGTTTGATTAAATGAGGTATGTACCCTGCCGCTAACCGGATCAATCAGGGCCTTTAATTTTTTTACATAGGTCGACTGCAGTTTGGCCAAAGTTCGAAAACGAATGATCTTTGCCGGAATTTCATGCTTAAAAGCCAATTTTTCCAATACCTTAATATCAGTGGAGTAGCCGGTCTTGGTTTTTCTCCCGTGTGGGAGCTGCAACTCCTCAAACAAAAGCTGCCCCAACTGTTTCGGTGACTGGATATTGAAACTGTAACCGGCAAGTTCATAAATTTCTTCCTCAAGACGAGAAAGTTCTTCCTGGAATTCCTGCGACAGTTGGTCCAAGGCCTTGCCTGACACAACAATGCCAGCAAGCTCCATTTCAGCGAGGATGGGAATCAAGGGGGTTTCCACCTTGAAGAAAAGCTCCCGCTGCTCAAGCTCACCCAAAATCGGCTCAAATTCCTGCCAGAGGAGTAACGCTCCAAAGACATCTTCACAGCTGTAGTCACGGGCTTCATCAAGGCCGACATAGGCAAAACAGGCCTCCCGTTTCACATCCGGCACTACCTGATCAAAAGGTGTCAGGGTATACCCACGCTCTTGACAAAGGGTGTCAAGTTTCAGGGATCTTCTACCCGGTTCCACCAGATATGCTGCGAGCATGGAGTCCAGAAGGGGGCCAGCCATGGTCAGGTCACAGGAGTTGCGCAACACCGAGTAATCATACTTGATGTTATGACCAAGTTTCGACAACTGTTTGTCCTCCAGAAACGGCCTCAAGGCCTCAAGCACCAGATCCTGATCCAATTGTCCGGTAAGCAGTTTCCCATCCTCTGCACGATGCCCCACTGGAATATACCAGGCGGTATCAAGATCCGTACAGAGTGATATCCCCACAAGAGAGGCCTGAGCTACATCGAGCGAGGTGGTCTCTGTATCAATGGCCAACAGCGTTGCAGAAGAAAGATGTTCGACAATAGCCTGCAGTTCCCCATCACTTGTTACCAGCTGGAATCCTCCTTTAGGTACAGGAATCGCCTCTGATTTCTCCTTCAGCATACTTGTGAATTCAAGACGTCCATACAGATCCTGCAACAATTCTTCATCCGGCTGCAAAACCTGGTAAGCGGAAAGCTGCTCCGGAATATCTGCATCATACTTCAAACGAATCAGGTCTCGGGAAAGAAAAGCCAACTCCTTATTTTCACCGAGTCGCTCTTTGAGCTTTGACTTTTTCATCCCCGCGAGCTCTGTATAGATTCCTTCCAAGGTCCCATGCTGATTAATCAGTTTTTCCGCAGTCTTTGGCCCTACCCCGGGAACTCCCGGAACATTATCAGAGCTGTCTCCCATCAACGCATAACAGTCCAAAAGCTGCTCCGGTTTCACATGATACTTCGCCTCAACAGCAGCAATATCCATGATCCTATCATTCATAGGATCCCACATCACCACCTGCTCGTCGACCAGTTGCAAAAGATCCTTATCACCGGAAACCACGATAACCCGGTATCCCTGGGCCCCGAGAAGTTTGGCTGCAGTGGCAATAATGTCATCCGCTTCAATACCCTGGATCTCAAAACTGGGAATATTCATGGCCTGAACCAGCTCCTTGATATAAGGAATTTGCAGGGCAAGGTCTTCAGGCATGGGAGGGCGATTGGCCTTATACTGGTCATAAAGTTCATGACGGAATACCGGCCCCCTGGCATCAAAGGCCACAGCGATATATTTTGGTTTCTTTTCGCGCAAAAGGCGGCGCAGAATATTCAGAAAACCAAAAACTGCATGAGTTGGTAATCCCTGGCTGTTTGAAAGTGGCGCAACCGCATGATAGGCACGATAGATATAGGCGCTTCCGTCAACAAGATATACTTCATCAGTCACAAGCCATCCTCCAGTTAGCAGATAGCAAGCATCTGCTCAAGAGACTTTGCCGCAAGAGAGGCTATCCTCGCTTCCACTGTGATCTGATTTTTAACAATTCCTGCGGCCAAATTATCCAGGAGCCAGAGAAGATTTACAGGCTGATTGCAGTCCATTGTAGTGCACTGGCAGGAAGTTGGGGCAAGGAGGTGGATATCCTTGTCGGGATGCTGACGCTGAAGACGCTGTACCAGATTAATCTCCGTACCAATGGCCCATTTACTTCCTGCAGGCGATTTTGCCACTGCCGCAATAATGGCCTCGGTGGAACCATATTGATCTGCCAGACTCAATACGTCATGACTGCATTCAGGATGAATCATCACCTGGATATCAGGCTCCCGCAGCCGCCACTGCCGAACATGGTCAGGCAGAAAACGCATGTGTACTTCACAGTATCCGTCCCAGAGCACAATTCTTGCCTGCTGCAGCTCCTCCACACTATTCCCGCCAAGGAGTTCACCGCGCCGCCAGAGCAGGACTTCTTGATCTGCGACTCCCAAAGCCGATGCACAATTCCTTCCCAAGTGCTCATCAGGAAAGAAAAAAACCTTCTTTCCCTTTTCCAGAGCCCAGGCCAGCACCTTTTCACCATTAGACGAGGTGCAGACGGAACCTTCCCGCTCACCAACAAAGGCCTTAATGGCAGCAGAAGAATTCACATAGGTCACTGGGACCATATCATTTTCTTCTTTCATAATGCCCACCCGCAACAGTTCACTATAGGCCTGTTCAACAGCCCCAACTGTAGCCATATCCGCCATGGGACAACCGGCATGAAGATGAGGAAGCAGCACTTTCTGATGCTCACGCGCCAGGATATCAGCAGACTCTGCCATGAAATGGACGCCGCAGAAAATCAGGAATTCACGATCGTTGATGGCTGCAGCTTCTCGAGCCAGTTTTAATGAATCTCCTGTGAGATCAGCGAACTGAAACAGGTCCTGGCTCTGATAATGATGACAGAGGATGAGTATATTATCGCCTAACTCTTTTTTTCTCTCACCAATTCGTTTCAGAATTTCTTCACGCTGAAGGCTGTAATATTCAGCCCCAAGATCTTGTTGCTGTAAAAGCATCAATCGACTCCTTCTACTCTTTAATCGTTTTTACAAGAGGCATAATGCACTCCCATGAGGGTTCTTCTTCTACCATTCACAAAAGCTTATGGCAAGGCCAGAAGCCTTCCTGTCCCAGTAGCCCCAAAAAAGAAAAGGCCCTGTGTGAAAAGGTTTCACACAGGGCCTTTTTATAAGATATTATCAGTGTTCTTAGCGGGCAATCCTAACCCAGGATGCCTGCGGTCCCTTATCACCCAGGCTTTCACCATACATAACCTCATCGCCTTCAGTCAAGCGATCGAGAAGGACATCTTTCAAGGCATTTTCATGAAAGTAAATCTCCCGCTCATCCGGAGTAACAATGAATCCATAGGATTCATAAGGTGAAAGTTTACGAATCACGCCATACTGCACGCCATCGGGAGAAGAGACATCAGCTGCTGTTTCATTTTTACGCTTCTTACGTACAATCTCCTTCAATTGGTGAGACAAAACATCAAATGCTTCCACAAGCAGGGGACCGACATTCTCCCCTTTTTTGGCGACAACTACCGTATCCAGCGGGACAGAGGCTACCAGCTTCAACTCGTATCCTCCTTCCTTATGATGGGTTGTTGCCTCAATGGAGACACGGAGATGGAGAACGAAATTTGCAAAATGGCGGATGAGTCTCTCACGCTCCTCATCAATCTTGGTCTGCCATCCCTTTCGCAACTCAACATTCCGGGTTTCAACCTTTAGATCCATACGGTTCCTCCATGTAAGCTACCATGATGACCAAAGCCATCATGTCCAACGCGTATCCGTAGATACACACCCTGGTAAACCTTCACCATCAAATAGCAATGGCCCATATGGCACTTTCTACCATACACCACCATCCAGACCGCAAAAGTATACCTTTTCTATTATTATATTCTTCTCACAGGGATAATCAAGTACTGTTGTGATCTATTATTTCATTTGCCCAGACAGAGAGACAGGGATCATTTTCCTTTCCGCGGTATACGCTTCTTGGTATACTAGATAGATTAACAAACTACTTTCTCATTCAAAAACAGGCTGCGAAAACATTTCCCACACCCTGTTATGCCCTCCCCTTGCACGGTGCAACAGATGACAAAAGAACAGACTGGGGTAATCCTTCTCAACATGGGGGGGCCCGAAAAGCTTACCGATGTACGCCCCTTTCTCTACAATCTTTTTTCCGACCGGGAAATCATCCGCCTTGGTCCCTTTTTCATGCAAAAGCCATTGGCCTGGCTCATCTCGAAAAGACGGGCTCCAAAGAGCATGGAAACCTATGAAAAAATAGGTGGTGGATCACCGCTTACGGCCATCACCATTGAACAGGAACGAGCCCTTGAAAAAATGTTGCAGGAAAACGGTGCGTATCGTGTGGTCACAGCCATGCGTTACTGGCAACCTGACAGTGCGACAGCCCTGCAAAATCTCGCAGCCAAAGGGATCAGCAAAATCATTGCCCTACCTCTGTATCCTCACTACTCATGTGCAACGACAGGCTCCTCTTTAAACGCCCTCAAACTTGCCATAAAACAGAGTGCCAGCCCTTTCACCCTGCAAACAATCCAGTCCTGGCCGACACAGACGCAGTACATCAAAGCCCTGGCCAACAAAATTCAAGAAGCTGTTACCGCTTTTTCCCCGCAAATCCCCCAAGTGGTGTATAGCGCTCACAGCCTGCCTGTCTCTTTCATTGAAAAAGGTGACCCTTATGTGGATCACATCAAGGCGAGCATCAGCGCTATTGAGCAACTGACAAACCTCCCAGGCAAACTCTGTTTTCAAAGTCGCAGCGGTCCTGTTGAGTGGCTCTCCCCCTCTACCCCGGAGATGCTTACACAACTTGCGCAAAAGGGATGTAAAAATATCCTCATGGTCCCCATCAGTTTTGTCTCGGATCATGTGGAAACCCTGTACGAGATCAATATGCTCTATCGTGACCAGGCCAAAGAGCTGGGCATACGCCTTAAATCCACCTCCTCGCTCAATTGCGATCCACTTTTCATTGAAGGATTAAAAGAACTTGTCCTCGCCGCGACACTATAATCAGGCACTCAGAAAACATGGCGAACCGGACCCCACACTCTACCTGGCAAGGAGTGTACTCAAAAGTCCGATCCACTTTTCCCTCCGTCTATCCCACTGGAACTCCGCGGACAACTGTTTCAACACCTGTGAACTCGCCGATCTGGGGACCTCTCCAGACAAGTTCATCTGCTACCCCAACGACACCTCATTTCATCTGAAAACAGACTTTGTCTACCACATTTCCACGCTTTGTGGTCGTGACAGGGAAGATGATCTGGAACGCCTCTTCTGGCCCTTTGTCGACCCTTCGGTACAACAGAAAATGGACCATTTCTTCCACCGAGGCACTGGACAGGTTCAATTTCAGCCAGGCAAGAAGCTGCTCTCTTTTGATGGCCGTCCTCCTCACCTCTTTGATCAGCGTCGCCTTCACTTTCTCCGTTTCGGGGCAACTGATCAGGGAAGAGTCTTCCGCATGCCGCCTCGCCTGCTGACAAAACTCCTCAACAGATCACGAGACGAGTTGGAACAATACTTTCTTGAAGAAGAGGCCCGACTCCTGGAACATGAGTTAAAGTCGTATCTCTATGCTGCACTCAACCTGCAACATCACTTCAGTGAGTCTTATGCCAGAACTATTCCTCAGGCCCTGCCTCCTGAAAAAGTTGACGAAGTCTTTCTCCATGAGCTCTGTCTACTCAACGACAACCACGAATTCTGGCAAGAACGTACTGACTACAGCCGCCTGCCTCTCTATCTTATACGCTATTTAATTCTCTTTTTTGACTCGGGCTTCCCTCGTCAACCGAGAGGGTTTGAACAGGCCAGGGAATTCATGAACGGACACCGGGAGTTTCGCTGGCCTGAAAGAAAGAGCAGGATGAACAAAGATGAGATCAGCTCCATCTTTGAAGAATCAGAAGAAACCCTGCGCCGGATGGACAAAAAAGAACTCATCAAACTCTTTCGCCAAAAAGCAAAAGCCCTTCACCCGGATACAGGTGGCAACCACGAAGAATTCGTCCGCCTCAACGAGGCCTATGAAGAATTACTCCGCAGCAAAAAATAGAGCTCTGGCTATATCTACCAGGGAATTAGAACTAAACGCCAAACATTCAGGCATTTAAGCGCAGGACACTATCCCTTACTCACCTTATCTGCCCCCAGACCGGTCTGAAACCGACGCATCCTCACATTCATGAGAATACCCAGTGCCAGCAAGGTGGTGAGCAGAGAAGATCCCCCGTAACTGACAAGAGGTAGAGGAATACCCACCACTGGCAGGAAGCCCAAGATCATGAGAAGATTGATCACTGCCTGCCAAAAAATCAACATCACCACGCCGAAAGCAAGAAAGACACCAAATCGGTCACGAGCAGTCATGGCAGCATACAATCCCCAGAGCAGCATAGAAAAATAAATTCCGAGAAAGAAAAGAGTGCCGAAGAATCCCCATTCCTCTCCCCACACCGAAAAGGCAAAATCGGTATGGCGTTCCGGGAGAAAATGCAGATGCCCTTGTGTCCCCTCCAGATAGCCTTTTCCAAAATTGCCCCCACTGCCCACTGCAATCTTTGACTGCAGGATCTGATATCCCTGTCCCATGGGATCTTTCCCAGGATTCAGTAGGGTCTCAATACGGAGTTTCTGATAAGGTTTCAACAGATAAAACCAGGCAAAGACTGCTGCCCCGCCACCGAGAGCCATGCCAACCAGGTAGGCCTGGATACGCAACCTGGCAAAGACTGTCATGGAAACAAAGATGATCACCAACATCAGTGCAGTGCCAAGATCCGGCTGTTTTAAGATCAAGAGGAAAGGAAGAATGGTCAACAAGACAGGAGTGACCATCTCCTTGAGACCATAGCCTCCTTCCGCCTCTTTACGCGAGTAATAGCTGGCCAGCGAAACAACCAACATTAACTTGGCCAGCTCCGAGGGCTGCAGCTTAAAAAAACCGAGATTTATCCAGCGCTGGGCACCACCCGCACTGTTTCCGGCGAAGAGGACCAGCACAAGTAAGATGATAATCAGAGCATAGAAGGGATAGTTCCAAAAATGAAGCTCTTTATAATCAAAACTTAAGACAAAAAGGATGCCCACCATTCCCATAAGAAAAAGATAGCACTGCTTGATATAGGGAGGCATCCCCCAGGTAATTGGAGGATAAGAGGCACTGTACAGATTCAACAAGGCCATTATACTGACTGCAATCAGTAAAAAAAACAGTATCCAGTCGAAATTGTGAAAACATCGTCTATCTACGCGAAGCATTGATCCCTCTTTTGGTGAATAGGGTGCAGGTCGGCTGGAAACTCTTCATTGCTCTTCTCATTCCCCATTCGTCTTCCCGGCTTCTTCCTCAGCCAGCAGGAGTCGTTCTGAAAAATATTTTTCTAACACTGCCCGGGCAACCGGTCCGGCCACAGATCCACCATGCAGACCATGCTCCACCAACACCGTGACAGCGATTTCAGGATCTTCAGCTGGCGCATAACAGGTAAACCAGGCATGATCCCGGTATTTATAAGGAATATCTTCCTCTTTTAAATGCCTGTACTGCGACAGGCGTACAACCTGAGCGGTTCCGGTTTTTCCTCCGATGGTCAAGCCCTCTATGCGTACCGATCTCGCAGTTCCTCGTTTTCCCTGGACAACTTCCACCAAGCCATCACGTATTTCAGCCAAATGTTTTTTTTCTCCTTTCAACTCATCCACCACCACCGGTTCAAACTGTGCCAATACTTTTCCATCCGGATCAGTGACCTTTTCTATTACCTGCGGCAGATACTGTTTTCCTCCGTTGGCAACAGTTGCAGTCATCAAACAGATCTGAAGAGGGGTCACCAGGTTAAATCCCTGGCCAATGGCTGTGGAAAGTGTCTCTCCTTCCTGCCATTTGCGCCCCTTTTTTTGCTTTTTCCACTCCTTGGTCGGCGCAATTCCTTTCTTCTCATGTTCCAGTTCAATTCCGGATTTATGCCCCAATCCAAATTTATTGGCATATTCTGCCAACCTGTCCACACCAACGCGCAAACCAACCTGATAAAAGTATACGTCACAGGACTCGGACAAAGCCCGTTTCAAATTCACTGCCCCATGCCCGCCGCGTTTCCAGCAGTGATAACGTCTGTTACCAAAAGAGTAGTGACCGGGACAGTAGAGGACAGTATCCCGATCAACCACACCCGTTGCCAGACCTGCCATAGCAGTGATCATCTTATAGGTCGACCCTGGTGGATACATAGCCTGCACCACTTTATTGATCAGAGGATGTTTTTTATTTTCCAGCAGTGCATTCCAGTTTGCATGGGAAATCCCTCCCACAAAATGCTTTAGAGGGAGTACCGGATTAGAGGCCAGAACCAGCATTCTCCCGGTCTTCACCTCCATGGCCACAACAGCTCCTGCCTTTTCTTCAGAAGCCATCAGGTCTTCGGCAACCTTCTGCAGTTCGGCATCTAAGGTCAGTTGAATATCATTCCCGGGAAGCGGCTCAACATCCTTGAGTAACTGCTGTTCAAAACCCATGGCATTGACCTCTGTATAACTGGTCCCTTTCTCACCACGCAGATCCTTTTCTCGTAATCGTTCAAGTCCCATCTTCCCGATGAGATCCCCCCCCTGATAAATTGAAGCATCACGAGATTCTAATTCTTTACGACTGATTTCTCCAAGATAGCCGATGGCATGAGCAGCAAGATCACCGTAGTGATAGACCCGGGCAGGGATGGTTTCAATACGGATTCCAGGGAATTCTTGATTATGGTTTTCCACATAGGCCAAAGTTTCCCAATTAACATCTTCAAGCAGGCGAATAGGAATATGACGCGGCCTGTTCCCAGCCTCTCGAATTTTCTCCCACAACAGGGAAATATCAACATCCAGGACAAGTGAAAGTTTTTTAAGGAGATTATCGACATCATTTGAGTCTTCCCGCACAAGAACTACGTTAAAGGAAGGACGATTAGTGACCAGTTCCCGGCCTGCACGATCCAGAATAGAACCTCTGGGAGCGACAATATCACTCATCCGCACTCTGTTATTATCTGCACGATTTTTGTATTCTTCTCCCTTATGAATCTGAAGAAACCAGAGTCTGGCAAAGATGAGCGAAACAAAACAGAGAATGAGAACTCCTGCGAGCGCAAGTCTGCGTTTCAATGAATCCAGAGCCGCATCGTCGTGCTCATTAATCTCTTCGAGATTCTTATATCCCGACCACTTCATATCTTCCTCTTTAGCGAAACCGATTTCCGGAACGACGTTTCATGGACCTGACAGTCAGATGCCGGTGAGATATTTTTTCGTACAACCAGTTTAAAAAAACAAAACAGGGAAGAGAAGCCACAAAGAGAATAATAGTCTCCTGCAAAACCCTTGACCAGGACCATGGAGGAAGAGCACCGGGTTGTGCCATGGAAAAAAAGAGATAAAAAAGACACTGAACCACAAAATAACTAATCCCGACCAGGGGAATCTGATAGGCCGTTTCCTTAACCGGACTGTTCTGACTGAGAAATTTTACAATGGCAAAAACCAGGAGTGAAAGCAGAAGGTAAGAGCCGAGAAAGACGCCCGAGACCACATCCAGGAACCATCCAAGGAGAAAGGCAATTAACAGGCCGCGAAACCAGTTGAACTTATATGCCGTAAAAACCAACAGGATAAAAACCAGATCCGGACGACCGAGCCAGTGGGGAAAGAATTGCAGGAAAGTGGTCTCTGCCACGATTAAGAAACCGCCAAGCAGGATAAAACTTGCCGTCACCATACTCCTTACTCTCCAGGGACAACAGTAGATCGGCTCATTTCATCGATAATCAACTGTTCTTCAGACAAGTTAATAAAAAGTGATTCTAAGCGAGCAAAATCAACTGCAGGTTTCACTTCAATTTCCTGAAACATTCCACGACGATTGGAATAGACATTTGAAACAGTACCCAGGGTGATGCCCGAAGGAAAGACTCCGCCTATTCCAGCAGTGACAATGATGTCTCCGACATTGACATCGGCATTTTTGAGAACATAATTCAGGACATACCCCTTTTCCCCGGCACCCTTGAGAATCCCCCGCACCCTGCTTTTCTGGACAATGGCATCAATGGCACTACTGGGTGCGTTGGCAAGGAGTATTTTAGAATAATTGTTGGCAACCTGGACCACCTGCCCAACGACTCCTCGTGAGGTACGTGCCACCATTCCTACCACGACACCGTCACTCCCACCTCGATCAACGATTAGAGTCTGAAACCAGAATGACGGGTCTTTACCGACAACCCGTGCCGTGAGAGCCGGAAAAGTTTCCCGTTTTTTAAATTCCAGTTCAGTCTGAAGATAGCGGTTCAGCGAATAGGCCTCCCGATATTCATCAAGGAGGGTACGATAGCTATCAAGCTGCAGCCTCAGCTGCTCATTTTCCTCCTGAACCTTCCATAGGGCGACATACTTATCTTTAAAACGAGTACCACCGAGAGAAAGTTGAGTAAAAAAACTCTGCGCAGGCCCCAGGGCCTCCAGACTCAATTGATGGAAAATGCCAAAGCGTCCTCCAACCGTGGATCCCAATAGAATCAGGACAAGAATAATAAAAAGAAAAAAGAGCAAAGAAAGGCGAAAAAACACAAAACTCTGAGTTTTTTTTCTGTCACTATTTTTTTTTCTCACTATCTGGCTCTCATCAATCACTGCAATTAAGCCGCTCTGGCACAAACAATCAGAGACAGCTCAGATCGTTCTCTGTGTTGCCTGCACAGCAAATTGGGACCTGTTACACTTATTCGATAGTTACTTCCCGAAGGATATCAAGATTATCCAGAGCCTGTCCGGAACCAAGTACCACCGAAGACAATGGATCTTCAGCCACAATAATCGGCATTCCGGTCTCTTCTTTGAGACACTGGTCAAGATTCTTGAGCAATGCTCCACCACCGGTCAAAACAATACCCTGATCTACGATATCGGCAGCCAACTCGGGAGGAGTCATCTCAAGAGCCACGCGGACGGCCTCAACAATAACATCCACCTGCTCCTGGATAGCCGACTGGATTTCATCAGCAGAAATGGTCAGAGCCTTTGGAACTCCTGAGACAAGATCTCGTCCCTTTATGTCCATGGTTTCATAGGGTTTTTCAGGAATAACATTACCAATAGTGGTTTTGATACGTTCCGCTGTACGCTCACCGATAGCCAGATTATGTTTGCGCTTGATATATTGAAGGATAGCTTCATCCATCTTATCTCCCGCCACTCGCACGGACTTGGCATAAACGATACCAGCCAGAGAAATAACGGCTACCTCGGTGGTACCACCACCTATATCGATAATCATATTGGCAGTAGGTTCTGTAATGGGGAGACCTGCACCAATAGCGGCTGCCATCGGTTCTTCAATAAGATAAACTTCCCGGGCTCCGGCAGATTCTGCAGATTCTTTGACAGCCCGTTTTTCTACCTGAGTGATTCCGGAAGGCACGGAAATAATAATCCGAGGATGGACCAGTGTACGCCTGTTATGTACCTTATTGATAAAGTAACGAAGCATCGCCTCTGTCACTTCAAAATCGGCAATAACTCCCTCCCTCATCGGACGGATAGCCCTGATGTTGCCTGGGGTCTTCCCCAGCATCTCTTTAGCCTCCTGACCGACTGCCAGCACCTTATACCCCCTGGCATCTTGACGAACTGCAACCACTGAAGGCTCGCGCAGGACAATTCCTTTGCCCTTGACATACAACACGGTATTAGCAGTTCCAAGGTCAATTGCCAAGTC
>JAQYVF010000208.1 GCA_030145625.1 Desulfocapsa sp.
AGTGCGAATCCGTAGCCAATCGTCCAGACACCTCTATTATCCTTGTACGGAGTTGAGCTGAACCCTTCGCGTATTTTTGTTCTGGAAACGACCTCATTAATTGCATCGTGGCTCCCGGCCATGGCAATAATACTATCAGCATTCATCGTCTTGACTCCATCCACACGCCGGACAAAATAATGCCCCAGGCGGCAGTGTGTTTTTGCAGTTTGGGCAGATCATGAGCCACCCGTTTTCAATTTTGCCACGACACCTGTCCAAAGGGCTGCAGCTCCCATCGAAGCAATAAGTACCGCCAGGGCAAACAATCCTCTATCCGTTGCTTTGCGCAGTGTGTCGCCAAATCGCAGAGACTTACGAAACTCTTCCACTTCTGCCGGGTTATTGATATCAACTCCGAGGATCGCAAAAGTTTCTTTTACTGCCTGTTTTGCAGACTCGGAAGCAAAAGAGCAGTTTTTTCTGCGATCCTCATGTGTTCCACAGCCGATCTCTTCATCCATTTCCTGTCTCCCTTTAGGCCAACGCCAGGCCTATACATTCATTTGTGTTTTTGTCTGCCCAGAATGCAGGGCCTCCGAAATCTCGGACTGCGCCATAATAATCCATAGCCATGTGCCGCCGCCGGCGCTTGAGAAACCACACTGACTCTGACTCAACAATACGCAGCATATTGTTGAGGAAAACCCGGTCACCCTCCTCTTTATCAGCCAGACAGGTGCCGACATAGTACATATAATCGTGGATGTCGCAGGCTTCTTTGATCGACAACCAGAGCAGGTGACCAGGGACTAGTTTCCCTTTCCAGCCTGCAGTTCCGCAGCCGTTGACTATCTCAGCCTTTGCTGCAGGAGATAACAGCCAATATGCTTCCGGTGCGTAGAGCATGACTACAATAAAACGGTTGAGATGAGCGGTTTCAGCGTGTCATACACTCCCCGCATCTGCTCAATATTTAATTCAGTGGCTCGGCCATTGATATCTGCTTCTGTCGCCGCAATCTTTGCCCGCTGGATCTCCAACTTGGTATTTATGTCCCGCTTGACATATCCGTAGATCACCTCTGCTTTTGGGTCCAAGGCCCCGGCATTCACTCTATCGTTGAGCTCATCCTCCAACACTTTGTAGTTATATTGGATAAACTCGAATGATGACTTGAACGTGTAATAGGATACGGTCCCGTCAAGCTTCAGCTTTTCCCGAAGAAAAGCAAACTGGGCCTGAATCGCATCCCTGGCACCTGTTGCTTTTTCGAGCTGTTTTTTATCCCAGGGAATTTGAGACTGACTGAAAGCCTCGAATAAAATAGCCTCGGCCTTCGGATCAGGCTGCAGGGCATCATCACCAACCCATACCAACTTTGTGCCATCGATAACCTCCTGGACATTGGCAGCACCGCATCCAGCCAGTAAAAACAGCATCAGGATTCCACATCCAACATTGATCAATTTTCTCATTTTCACACCTCATACGTTTTTGGTTTAACAAATCGTGCAGCACGGCTGACGATCCGGCCCTGGGAGACGGTCACTCCGTCTCCGATCTGCCATGTTGTGTCTGCATCCACGTCTATTTTCCGCCCCTGGGTATCCTCTACCTGATAGCGGCCTGGAGTGAGTGGTTTTACTATCCTGCAGAATCGTTTTGCAGGCTCCGGACTGCGAAACAGATTGTCTATGACCTGCCTCATTTCTCACGCTCCTTGGTGATATTGGTGACAGCGGAAAAACTTCCGTCCTTCTGCCTGTCGATGGTGACGGCAAATGATTTGAGCATGGCTCGGTACTGGCCCATCTGCACATCGGTCACAGACAAGATTGAACCTGGCTGCATGTATCCCAGCATGGGGCAGGTTTCTGAGCTTTGCACCCTGTCTGTTGAATTTTGGTCTATTTCAGCCCTGCCCCTTGCCTGGGCCTGGGCCTCGGTGGCAATGAGCGGATCCGAAATATCAGGCCCCTGTCGATCGGCAGGAGCTCGCTGGACAATTATCGATATCATGCAACTGCCTCCATTTCTGCCACGATAGTGATGGGCCAGGACTCCCCTTCTGCCAACTCGACAAACGGGGTGATGATTTTATACATGGCAAATACTGCCGAGTAGCTGACCAGGGATAGAGCAGGCAGCACCCCGCCCGATATCGTTACGGCCCTGAATCCGCTTTTTTTGAATCCTGTCGCCTCATTTCCGTACCAGACAGCTGTCAGAGCAGAAGAGGGAATGCAACTCAGTTCCTGTTCCTCATCAACTGCGGTCCACAACAACTGCTGTTCTCTGGCCCGGGTGACTCTCCCCTGGGAAACGACCATACCGGCCGTCGCCTTTACCGAGCCGATACGCAAAGTTGATGCATGATGAATCAAGAAAAAGACTTCATCACCAGGGGCAAACTGTGTCTTTTCCTCGCTAACCGCATCCACGTTCATGATTTTATCAAACTCCATGACCACCAGGTCGCTGGAGTCGGCACCGTCACCAAAGGTAACAACCAGGCTTGCTGCCACACTCATGCTGTCACCTCATCGGCCACTCGCAGGATGTACTGGACATCCTCGGCTACATCGTCACGTACCCGCCACAAATGGTAACGGGTGAGATACCGGATCTCGGCCAGGGAATAGCCGTCAGTTGCGCCTGTCTTCAGTTCCGCCTCAAGCTTTCCATCTTCCGAGTAGCTGACAGCCCCCAGCTGCTCCCGGATCCAGTTTACCTCCGGCACGGCATAGATGGGCCTGGATGTATTGGCAAAGCCTGCCACAAACTCCACCTGTTCTGCTGGCTCATCGGCAGGCGGGTAGAGCTCCTCGATCACCCCCATGTATTCCGGCAGATAGACCCAGTCGCCTCCGGAGTGATCCAGGACAACAGGCAAAGACCAGTTCCACGGGGTCTGAAAAGCAAGGACATCTTTAATACTTCCGGTCACAGCCCGCTGTTCCGTCCACTTTCTGTCATCTGCTGTCAGTTGATTGCCAACCAGATATTTGTTGTAGCCCGGGTTGCGGATCGGGGTCTCATCCTGGGTCACCAGATCACGCTCGGTGAGATAAAAATCAGGATCCACAGTGGACCATTGCGGTGGACTGGTGGGATACGCCGGGACAATACGGATGGTGCCGTCAGGAGCAGACTGGATGACAGCCCCTGCCGAC
>JAQYVF010000096.1 GCA_030145625.1 Desulfocapsa sp.
AGTACGGATATTCCAGATCCTCTGCCTGGCAATGGTTTACTCATCACGCTTGCTCGTGTGCATCTGGATGGAAGTGGTAATGTTGATGCGTCCATTGATGCGACGATGCGGAAACTGGCCGGTTCTAAGATCGGTCCTGGGGCGGTTAGCACTAATGAATTGGCTGATAATGCAGTAACTAAGGAAAAGATTGCAAACAATTCTGTTTCTGCCGCCAAGATTGCCAATGGTCAAGTGAGTGCATCAAAGTTGGCCAATGGATCAGTCACCAACTCTAAACTTGCTAATAATGCAGTCAATGCGACCAAGATAGCCGATGGGAGTGTAAGTGCTGCGGAACTGGCCAATAATGCGGTAAGTACTGCCAAGATAGCTAATAATTCTGTTACTGCCGCCAAGATTGCCAATGGACAGGTGGGTGCTTCTGAATTGGCGAATGGCTCGGTTGCCAACTCTAAACTTGCCAATAATGCAGTCAACGCGGCCAAGATTGTCGATGGGAGTGTGGGGACGGCGGAACTGGCCAATAATGCGGTAAGTACTGCCAAGATAGCTAATAATTCTGTTACTGGCGCTAAGATTGCAAATGGTCAGGTGAGTGCATCGAAGTTGGCTAATGGCTCAGTTACTGCTAGCAAGCTTGCCAATAATGCAGTCAGTGCGGCCAAGATAGCTGATGGGAGTGTGGGAACTGCGGAGCTGGCCAATGATTCAGTCTCCATCAAGAAGCTTAAAACTCGCCTATGTTGGGATTCGACAACCTCTATAGCAGCAAACGCAGAGAGAGGATTTAATTGTATAGCTATTTCTTTAGCGAAACCGAGAGGGGCATCTCTTTTGATCTATGCCTATTCGACAACGAATAAAGCAAGATTTGAGTGGAGAGAACAATCAACAACGGGTGGCTCCCCCCCATATTGGATTAATCAAGGAGTCTATTTCCATAATATGAGTAGTATAACTATCTCCGTACGATTCAAGATTTATGAGGTTTTGGAGGTTTGAGTAAACGCTTTAGAGGGAGGCAACAATGAGAATCTTTGTAACATATAACCAACAGGGTGAAATACTCTCTGTCTCCAAGGTAGAGGCTATGCCTGATGGGCTGGAGCAGCCGTTTGGGACAGTGAGTGAAGATGAATTTGTTCTTGAGGTTCCCGTGAAAAAGGCCTTGTCAGAACTGGACACTGTTCAATTTCATGAGAAATATAAGGTGGATAGTGAGAAGAAGAAGTTAATCAAGAAAGTTTAGTTTCCCAATAACATATCATAATTATGGGAACATAATGACGCGGAGCAGGAACAGTGGATATTTCATTACAGGCCCTTAGGCTTGTTAGCGGTATTCTGCTTCGTTATTGTGAATAGTGCTTTTAAGAATTGATTCCAGCTCTTATTCACTAAAACTATAGGGTACCTTGAAAAATTAGAATTTTCGGTCAAAATTGAGGCATGAGAAAAATTTTACCGCAGGTGCCCTGCAAGAATCACCCTAACTACGGGTGCAAGTGCCCTTGGGGTGCATATGTCTGATATTCCGAGGATAAAATTTTTCTCATAACGAAGAGTTTGGGCGAAAAGGCAATTTTGCAGGGTGGCCTATAGAGATATATTACGACTTCGCTTTCTCAACCATCTAGTTGAGGTGTGAAAACGTCTGATCTTTCCACCGAAACCCTTCTGAAAGCGCATTGCCATCTTTTCATCGTCAAAGGTCAGAATTGAAGGTTTGCAGCAGTATGCAACAACTCCTCCCATGACAAAATATGAATTCTGTGCAGAATGGAGTCTTCTGGAGAGAAAGTCTGCAGTAAGGGCCATTGACACCTGATTCCCCAGCAGTAGATGAGCCGAAATACCGCAATGAGGACAACAGGCAACCTTCTGTTCACCGTTTTTCAGGGTGATGGTATATAGAAACTGTTGGCTTGGCGGGCGATTGCAGAGCAGACATTTTACCTGAGAGAGTCGCTCAACGGAACCATCATCCTGTTGTCTCGACTGACGCTCAAGTCTTGCGGTCCCACCATGTATCCGTTTTAATGCCTGACGTTTTGTTCTAGCCAGTTAAGTAGTTTTTTCCTTCGTTCTGTCGATTTCACTTCAGTTCACCTGTTAATAAAGTAACACAATAATCGCATTGCTGCGGATTTTTGCTTTTATTTAACTCACACGATGTGGTAGTTATTAATTATAATAATAAGACTTTGTGCTGTGGTCTTGTTTTTTTATGTTAGTTATATCTCAAGTTTCTGACTTAACCTACCAAGTTGAAAATACACTGTAAATTGCACTACGCGATTGCTCGATTGTTGACTGTATCAAGCAAAAAAACAGTCTTTTGATGAAAAAGTGCAATGATTTCAATAGGTATTTTTTCTGTCCTTGAGCAAGGATATGGTGTTTTTTGCTGAGAGATCAGAATGTTGTGTGACTCGGAAGCTTGAGTTGTGTGTTGTTAACACAACATTGAGTCTGTTCTTCTACATATTTCTTCTATGTATCAATTAGCTACATAAAAAGTGAAAAGGAGAGCCTGAACGAATGCGACATTTAATTGTTCTGCTGGCTGTTTTTTTGTTGGTAAAACCAGCAACTGCGGATGAAGTTAAACCAATACTGGACGAAATTGTTGTTACAGCTTCAAGAGTCGGGGGAAAACTTTCGGACACACCGGTAACTATCAGCGTAATTGATGAAAAAGAAATTGAAAAGGTAAAATACAGGAATCCAGACGAAATACTCCGACGAATACCAGGTGTCTATACTCACGATTTCGGCGGTGAGTCTGAACTCTCTTCCATCCGTATTCCAACCCATTTTACTAACCCATACACTCTGTTACTGATAGATGGGGTGCCAACTTCAAGCTATGGTTCTGGAAGTTCCGGTAATTTTGGTGAACTCAACAGTGACAATATTGCCCGTATAGAGGTGGTCAAAGGACCTTCTTCCGCCCTCTATGGAAGTAATGCCATTGGCGGCGTTATAAACGTTATAACAAAAAACCCTTCACCTCAACCGCAGGTAAAGGTGTGGAGCGAACTTGGTGAGGATGACCAGTGGAGAAGCGGTGTTTCAGGGAGTGGTTCCTCCGATAAACTGGGTTTTAATTTTGGTCTGAATCATATTAGTTCTGACAATTGGCGAGAACACGCAGAGGTGGACAAAAAGGCGGCTAATTTCAAGTTACAGTACCTTCCCACGGAACAAGGTCTTCTTACCTTCAAACTGGATTATATCTATTTCGACAATGAATCACCTGGCACCCTAAACGAAGACGATTTTTTAACCGATTGGCAACAGAGTTACCAGACTTTTGCTTATAAAAAGCTGAAAAAAACCACCCCACTTTTATCCTATACTCACTATCTGGATAATGCCGAAATCAAGGCCAATCTCATACTGCGTGATATTGATGAAGAGTCGATACCAAATTATGCAATCCGCAAGCAGGGGCCTTTTAGATATGTCGGCCAATATTCCGAGAGCGACACACGTGATATCGACGGTCAGTTTCTCTATACCAGAGATTTCGACAAACTCCGTTCAAAGGTGATTTTCGGTGTCGATGCAGAAAGAGGCTCCATTGATGCTCAACAGTATAACCTCGACGTGACCTACGACAGGGCTCTCAACAAATACACGGGATACACCAATGTTGGTATTGATGATGACTTTGATATTACAACTGAAATATATGCTCCGTACCTCCAGTTCGAATTATCTCCATTTGAAAAATTAAGACTTACCGCCGGTGGACGATACGACAAAGTCAAGTATGACGTTGACAGCAGGGTAGATGCCTCCAAAACTGGTGATAAGGATTTTTCAAGGTTCTCTCCTAAATTTGGCGCCGTATATCAGTTTTTACCAACGTTGAACACCTATTTGAATGTTTCCGAAGGCTTTGTTGTTCCTACAACCAGCCAACTTCTTACTTCGAGTTGGGCAAATATAAACCTGGACCATGAAATAGCCACCAACTATGAGGTGGGCCTACGCTCCTCACTCCTGGACTGTCAGATTGATCTGGATGTCGCATTATACACGATGGATATCAAAGATAAGATCATTGCCAGTGACTTAAGTCGTTACCTAAAAAAATACGTAAACGCCGGTGAAACTTCACAAAAAGGTATAGAGGTGACGGGGAGGTATTCGCCTGTAGACTTTGCCAGCCTGTCTCTTGCCTACACCTATGCAAAAAATAAGTTTGAAGAGTATTCCCCAGGCACGGTGGATTTCGCAGGTAACTACCTTCCCCGATCCCCTCAACACCGGCTCAATCTTCGGCTGAATGTGCAACCTGTCACAAATATGGATGTCGAGTTTGAAATAGATGAAATCAGTAGCCAGTATACCGATGATGCCAACACGGCAAAGTATTCCAGGCCCACGTTATTTAATATACGTGTGAAATATGATTGGCGACAATGGTCGTTCTGGGCCTCTCTGGAAAACGTGATAGACAAAGAGTATGCAAGCTATGTCAGTTATAGCGCCAGTGATGACACTTCCACATTGTTTTCGGGAAAGCCCCGTACCCTCTTTGCCGGTCTTTCATATACCTGGCAAGGAGGTAAGTAATGTCTTCGCTTTCTGACTCCCTGTCTTTTCGAGTATGTCTTGTTTGTCTTCTGGTTCATCTGTTTAGTCTGGTTCCGGAAAAGAATCTGTCGGCAAAGACCAGGGACATGGAGCCTCTTCGTTTGTCTTTTGTTGCCGGGGCCGTCAATGGTCCTGATTGTGAACAACATGCGCCGTCTCCTCCTCCGCAGATGAAAAAAGGCAAAAGAGTGGGAGGACGACCACCGGCGGCCCACGAGTCCGAGCATCGGCCTGTCGCTACCCGAACCTATTACTTCAATGAACACCGCAGGCGGGCGATTTTAAAGGCTTATGTGATGCGGCCTAATGGTGAGGTCATAGAGCCGCAACTTCGCCTCGGCTACCAACCGAATGTTTCTTTCTCCACTCCCTTCGGCGACGGACCAGTTCACGGTGCAAACAGTGTTTATGTTGTTGAGCAAGGTGTCGATGACGACGCTTTAACTATCAGAACGGCTAAATGGATAACCATGCACCATAACTGCGGCTGGGGGCACGACGGTAAGTTTGATAAAACCCTGACGATTCCGCAACCGCTTGAGACTATTCCCTTTGAGATCGTCATCGATAAGCTTTGGGATACAAATTTTCATCTCAGTGTAAGTTCGGGAGACAGGCTGGGGATAACAGTGCTTTCCTATGGGAAACCGGTAGCAGGAGCAAAAGTTTCGCTTGTTTCAGAAAAGGGATGGAGCAAAAGGGCGGTAACTAATAAAGAGGGCAAAGTCGCCATTAAGATGATCCGCGATTACTATCCTCCCCTGTGGTCAGCATTCAAACGCACCCGCCGTGGCGAATTTTTGGTTACCGCACGATACAATGTGGAGCAGCAAGGCAGCTTCAAAGGGCACAGTTACCAACAAGCACGTTACATCACCACTCTTCCATGGCAATATACCCCCTCATCAAGGGATTATGCGTCCTATTCATATGGTCTGATTTTAGGGGTACTTGGCATGACCGTAAGCGGTTTTGGAGTTTATTTTTACCGTGAACGTCGCAGGAAACCATACAAGGGTATCAGGTTTGATGAATAAACTTAAGAGGGCTGTGAACAGGAGCGATATAAGCCGATTCCGTTTCTGTTTCCAGATAGTGTCTTTTGTTCTGCTTATCTATGGCGGCTATTTGGCCATAAATATTGGCGATCAACTGCCAACCTTTGCCTGTGTCTTTGATGACGCAAGGGGCGGGTCATGCTACCTCATGGGTTTTCAACATCAGATGTCCACACCCTTTGACAGAATGTTCACAGGTAGGGGGATCGGCATTCTGATGGGTCTTATGACCTTTGCCGGTTTCTTCATTCTCTTGAATAAGGCATGGTGCGGCTATGTCTGTCCCCTGGGTACGATCCAGGACTGGATAACCAAAATCCGTACCAAAACAGGCATTCGTTACAGTACATATTCCGCTCCGACGTTTAACAAATTGAAAGTTATAAAATATGCACTGCTGGTGTTGCTCATTCTGATTCCCATGGGAATTGGCAACTCCATTGCCGGATTGCCCAAACTCAGCCATGATTTTGCTGTGCCCTTTTGCATGATTTGTCCCGGCAGGACCGTGCTGCCACTTTTTAATGGAGATATATCCCAACTGGCAATCGATTTCAGCTCAATACCTAAAATGGTCTTTTCATCGCTGGGACTCCTGATTACCGGGATCTTTTTTACCGGCGCATTTGTAAAAAAACGTTTTATCTGCCTATTTTGCCCAATGAGTGCGCTGCACTATATTTTTTCAAGGGCAAGCCTTTTGCGGCTTACCAAAAACGCTGATAAATGTACCCGCTGTGGAAATTGTTATAGGGCATGTGATGTGGGAATTAGAGCTATTGCCGATGATCTTGAGCATAAAAATATAGTCAAGGGCGACTGCATGATGTGCCTCAAATGCGTCGAAGTCTGCCCGGAGGAAAAGTGTCTTCAGGTGTCTTTTGTCGGACTGCCGATATTTGAATCAACCGAGGAAGGTTTTTTTAAAAGAACAACAGGAAAACAGAATGGAAAATGAAAGGGCTAAAGCCGCTCAGCGAACAACCCGCCTTCATCTTGGCATGGAGGCAATGGAGACCCTGAGGCAGGTTGAAGAATTTCCTGATAACCCATTAGCTATGGGATATTTCTATAAATTATTTCAGAAAATGTTTACTGGCGACTCTATGTTGCCTGAAAACAAACAGATCATAGCTACCATGTGTGTTCAGGTCCCTGATGAATTGATATACGCCACTGGAGCTGTACCATTCAGATTATGCAGCGGGGCCTATGCTTATGATCAGATCGGGGCGGAATTCATGCCGGCAAAATCATGCCCTGTTGTCCGGGCTACCTCAGGTATGCTCAATATCAACGAGGAAATATGGGGGGACAAGCTCTCATCGGTGGTAATTCCCACGACCTGTGATCAAAAGAAAAAAGCAGCAGAGCAGATTGGCGACTGGTCATACAATGTTTACTCCCTGGAGATGCCATCCAGTAAGGAGAGTGATGCAGCCAGGTTTTACTGGCAGGAATCGGTCAAACAATTTGCCTTGGATCTGCAAAAGATTACCGGTAGAAAAATTACCCGTAAGAACGTCAAAAAGGCCATTGCCAAAAAATCAGAAGCCGGCCAATTATACAGAAAACTCCACGAGCTGAGAATGTCCGACTCGCCTGTCATCTTGGGCAAGGACATGCTGTTGGTCACAAACGCTTTTTTCATGGACGACATCGACAACTGGATTCCAGCGGTGACAAAGCTCCTGGCAGAACTTCAAGAGCGCAGTTCTGAGAAAATTACCGTCAGCGGTCGTAATGCCCCGAGGGTTCTGCTTACCGGCTCTCCCCCTGTTTTTCCGAATATCAAAGTACCAATCTTGGTGGAGCAGTCAGGTGCTGTCATTGTTGCCGATGAAGTCTGTAGCTCGTCGCGTCTTTTGTATGACGCGGTCGCCTACGATGAAGAAATCCTGAACGACATGATCCCGGCCATTGCCGACAGGTATTTGAAACCATGTACCTGCCCCTGTTTGAGTCCGAACAACGACAGAAAGAGAAAGCTGGTTGAAATGGTAAAGGATTTTAAGGTGGACGGTGTTGTCTATCAGGCATTTTCCGGATGTTTGCCCTATGAAATGGAACAGATGCAGATTGCAAAGGTATTAGAAGAGGCAGGCATCCCCATGCTCTATGTGGAAACCGACTACAGTCCTGAAGATCAGGGGCAATTGTCCACCAGGATCGAGGCTTTCATCGAGTCCATCAAGATGAGAAAGAGAAAGCGGAAGGGTGGCATAGCCTCTGCGGCCGGGAGACTTTGAGATAATGCACTATTTTGCAGGAATAGATATCGGCTCGACCACAATCAAAATTGTTTTGACCGATGAAAAAGAACTCCTGGTCGCCGATTATGTCTGTCCCACAGGCAGCCATTTTCACAAGCACACAGTAGCGGCGTTTAATGATGTCCTTGAGCAAAACGACATCTCTAAAAAGAATGTATCATATATTTTTTCAACAGGATACGGAAGGAAATTATTTAAAGAAGCGGATGATTCAATCAGTGAGATTTCCGCTAATGCCGTGGGTGCCGGAAAAATTGCTGCCACAGTGGGGAAGGTCTCGACGATTATAAACATTGGCGGTCAGGATTTAAAAATTATTTCATTGGACAACGACGGCCACGTCAAAAACTTTGCCATGAATGATAAATGTGCCGCCGGTACAGGTCGCTTTCTTGATATGATGGCGCGTAATCTGGAAGTGGACGTCGATGAACTTGGCAACCACCATCTGAACTCCACAGGTGTTCCCCTTACCATCAACAGTACATGTACAGTATTTGCCGAATCCGAGATCATTGGCTTGCTGGCAGGTGGCAGCGGTAAAGCTGAGATAATCGCCGGTATTCATTATTCTATTGCCAAACGGGTGGCTCGTCTGTCCAAACGGGTTGGTTCTCTTGGGGATGTGATTTTTTTTGATGGCGGCCCTGCCATGAATCAGGGTTTGGTTCAAGCAATTGAAGATGAATTAATGCAGAAAATAGTGGTGCCCGAAAAGCCTCAGATAACAACGGCATACGGTGCTGCCCTTATAGCCCGCGAAACCTTTCTTTACGAGGACGGGTCATACGTTGATGGATGAGCCCTTCAGCCTTTTTCTGCTTGGACTGGCCTATGGGGCAACAGTGTGCAGTTTTTCCTGTCTGCCCTATTTCGGACCATATCTTATAGGCTCCGGCACCGGTTTTAAAGATGGTGTTGTCTCATCCTGTGCTTTTGCTGTCGGAAAACTGTCTATGTATTCAGTCTTAGGCGGCGCGGCAGCCCTCTTTGGTCGGACCCTGACGGTCACTCACAGCCATAAGGTGATTCTGGGATTTGTTTTGATAGCTGTGGCATTTACCATGCCCTTTGTGGCAAAGGACGGCTGCCTGAAACGATCACAGGTTGTAGGTAAAAGGTTTTCAATGTTTGTCTTAGGAGTTGTCTCAAGCTTCATGCCCTGTCCGCCCCTTGCTGCCGTTTTTGTGCTGGCAACCCAGCAGGAGGCAGTGCTTAGCGGCGTAATGTTGGGATTTTGTTACGGGCTGGGTCTGGTAATTTCCCCAATGCTGCTTGCCGGCGGCGGCTTTGCCCTTATTTCACATAAAATCAGGCAGGAGGTAAAAGAGTTTGTCCCATATATGCAGAAAATTGCGATGGGTATCATGGTTATTATCGCAGTGAAGATGATGTGGTAAGAGAATCTGAAGTGACGAAAAAACATGATAGTTACTTATCTCGTTGTGTGTCTCGTTAAAGTGCAACCTTAGGTAGGGAGATCCAGACAACATGGAATGGCTTCATTATGCAATTGATTATGGAATAATCGGCCTCCTGGTCGTTATGAGTATTATAGCATTCTCCATTGGTATAGAAAGATATCTGGTTTTCAAAAAAGTAAGAATTGAAGATTATGAGGACAGGAAAAGCCTGGAACTTTATTTGACCGAAAAACTCCATATTATTGCCATTGTCGGCAGCAACGCACCCTATATCGGACTGTTAGGTACTGTGTTCGGCATTATGCTCACTTTTTACACCATGGGGAAATCGGGATTTATGGACACCGGTAAAATTATGATCAGCCTTGCTCTGGCACTTAAGGTAACCGCCGTGGGCTTACTGGTGGCCATCCCTGCGGTCACAATTTACAACCTGCTGCTTCGTAGAGTTAAAGTCCTGGTTATGCAATGGGAGATACGAGATGGAAGATAATGGATTTGATACAATTAATGTTATTCCACTGGTCGATGTCATGCTTGTATTATTAACCATAGTTTTAACAACCACGACTTTCATCGCAGTGGGTGCAATACCTGTCGAGCTTCCGAAGGCAGAGAACAGCAGTGCCGAAATTGTAAAAGCGATCACCATTGAAATCGACAAAGAAGGGACTATCTACCTTGATCAAACACCTAAGACTATCCTGCAGCTTGAACAGTCTCTTACTCAATTTGCACGGTCGCAATCTATCCTTATCCGTGCAGACAGGGATGTCGCCCTGCAGATCTTTGTCAATGTCATGGATATTGTAAAAGGCTTAGGATTCAGCAAAGTGAATCTGCAAACAGAATCGATGACATGAACCAGCATTTGCTGCTTCGGGGGTTTAGGTTCTCTTTACTCCTCCATGGGATCGTTTTGTGTTCTATTGTATATTTGGGAAATATCCTGCCCGACGTCGCCCTCCCATTAAAAATTGATTTCTCCATTGAAAAGGACAGTGCTGATTGTTTGTCAGGTAACTGTTCTGAAAAACTTCCAGAAGCCGTTGCAGAAAAAGTGAGTCTAAGGCCGCCTATAAAAAAAGCTACTCCTGCAAATAAGCCTCAGCTGGTGGGAAAAAAATCAGAGGCGATGATCAAGCCGAAGCAACCGGAGCCAAAACCGGTAAGATCAGAAGTCCAGAGGCCTGTGCTCAAGACAATAGTTCCTCTGCAGACAAAAAAACGGATGGTGGTTGAAGAAAAAGTAAGAGTAACTGCAGTAGAGCCAATCATTGAAGCCACTCCAGTTCAAATCCAACCTAAAGAGATCGAACCCAAAGAGGTCGAACTAAAAGAGAACCAACCAAACATTGCCGCAGCTGCAGGAAAAGAATCTTCCGAACCTCAGGATGCTTATGCCTTAATGCCATTGACTGCACCGGAAATCCCAGCCAAATCAGCGTCTCCTAAGGAGCAATACATAAAGGCGAATTTCTCTTTTATCAGAGATACTGTCGAGCGCAACACCAGCTATCCGGACATAGCCCGCAGAATGGGGTGGGAAGGCAAGGTCTTAGTCGCCTTCATAGTCTGCACCGATGGCCAGGTGGAGGACATCCGGGTCATTAAAAGTTGTGGTTTTAAGGCCCTTGATAAGAATGCCATCAACACCATCAAGCGATGCGCTCCCTTTCCCACACCTCCCTTAAGGGCTGAGGTAACTCTGCCTATCACCTATAGGTTGAAATAGTCCCTGGAGCCAAAGAGGGCACGTTGCAATAGCTGGGAAATCATATGCTATTGTTCGGTGAGATAGGTGAGAATCCAGTTAGAACTCTCAATTTTGACATAGACGTATCGGGTCATAAACAACTCTACATCTTCCCCTTTGTAGGGCAGTACCATGACTCTGAGAATTTTCGGTGGCTGCAGGAGAGGTTTTTTTCTTCTTCTAATGACTCGGCAACTATTCTGTATCGATTTTCCTGAACTTCCTGCTGCAGGCCACGTATCGGTTCAGGCTCGAATCCGATACTTTCCGGATAACGGGCCTTTTGGTAAGTAGTGGGGGGATCAATGCATTCTCCCTTATCATCCATGCTCTTACATCTGAAATCTTCATTGTACGGATTGATCGCATTTTTCATGGAACTGCAGGCAGTGAGGAATACGAGAAGACAAAGGGAACGAAGGCGTGTTATCTGGCGGAAAAATTTTATTGATCGTTTTTACAAGGTTAGGATTGTCCGCAAAAATCGGGAGGGTGTATTGTCGGTGATTTTGTTTTCTTGTTTCTGCGGGGGGGACCCTCTTGTTTGTCCACATTGTCAGGTTGAGATGAAGATCATCAGCTTTATCAAAGAACGGAAGGTGATTCGTAAGATACTCGAACATCTGGAGATATGGGAGGAGGGGCAAACCAGAACTTCTCCTATCCGGGCTTGTCCTGGCGGTTCTGAGTTGAAATCAAATAAACGGAATATCCAATGTGAAAATTTTGACGATGGCTGTTCCTCTTTTACTCGCTCAATGGTACTATCGGCGGGGCTGTAACTGGGTTTACCAAAAGCCTTGCCGATTTCCAAGAGGGTATCGTTTTGTAAAATCCTGCAGAGATAGAACACACTATTTTTAGCCCCTCTTTCACACCCAAAACATCCCTTTGGAAAAGTCCCATTCTTTATAATAAGCCCACAGGCATTATATTCCAGGCTGCGTCCGGTACATAAGCCATAGATGCGATAAACAGGAATTTTTTCTAAAATTTGATAAAGACAGAACGCGTTGGTGGCATTGGATTTTTGAGGCCAAAAAGAGATGCTTTCAACCAAAAGGGCCTTCTAAATCAGAAAAATACCTATTCTGTGCCAACTAGTCATTAGAAATCTAGATGTGAGCTTGGCCCCCCCTCGATCTTCTTTGCCGATTTTCGTCTTGACCCTGGACGCGGGTCGGCTCATTTTGATTGCACAAAATGCTTGTCAGGAAATAAACGAAGCGGTAAACTAATTATTATATGCAACTACCGTAGCAAGCAGGGCTTTTGTAGAAAGTGTTTCCCTGATATGAGACGGGCTATGTTTTTGTCGCAATGAAGGGAAATCACGATCTGTTCCTTGGTATTCTCCTGTTATCCGAGAAAAATGAGGGTTAGTCATGTCAGATGAAGGTAATCGGATACAGGATTTTCTCGAATGGCTGACCAAAGACAGCGATTTTACGAAACTCGTAAAAGAGGATAAGAATGTAGTGACTGAAATGGCCTAGGCTCCTGAGGCTGTCTCAGATTTCCAGGTAAAACGTTCGGATGACTCGGCGGAGAAGGAAAGTTATTGAGAGTGTGGTACCGATTGTGGCGGCATCTCTTCAGGATCACCTTCCCTGAAAAGAGTACCAGCATAAAATGGAGTTCTCCTGCAAGTATTAAATGAAAATGAGAGCTTATAATGAAGAAATCACTAGTTACCTAAAATCAGATCATCCGTATAGTCAAAGAGTAGAAGGCGGTAGAATGGTGAAAGAAGTATGCCGAAAATAAGGGATATCAAATATCACCTACTATTATTGAAAAGTTAAATATGGGGAAATGGAAGATTCTGACATAAAACATGATGTTAAATAGGCGGTTACGGTATTTATTGACGTCACTCCACAAGCCGGCGTAGAGTATGTTCGGGGCATTAATAGCAAGGGGATGGAGGTAAAAAGATGCCATTCATCCTGTGTTTTTAGGCAGTTCGAAACTGTCGGGCAGGTATTGAATTTGACTTTTTTGGCTGAAAAGAAGTATCGCACCCATTCAGAAATGATCTTTTTTTTTCGATCTCTGCGTCACACTAAAAATGCGAGGAGGAATAAATGAATAGAAGAAATCATTCAATAGACATCATGCTTCTGTTAGTGATCTTTTCTTTATGTTCGCAAGCATCCGCTACTACCAATCCCCCTGACGGTGCCGAAATCTTTGCCAACAAGCTGTGTTGGGCCTGCCATGGTGAAGATGGCTCAGGCGGTGCGGCGGGAGTAAATGTTCAAGGGAAAAGTGCCTCTTCAATTTTCGCTTCATTTGACCCGGTTACCGTAGAAGAGGTTCACAGCGGCAATGATGTTACTGTTGAAATGAGTAACGCGCTTGCAGCATTTCTAGCCGCTCCCGGCCCACTCCCGATAATCCCAGAAAGTCAGTTTGTGGATCCTCTCACCTGCCGCATCTGCCATCCAAGGCAATATGTGAATGGCAGGGAAATATGATGGCATATGGTTCCATCAGCCCCGTGTTTAATGCACTGGAAGCTTTGGGTAACACTATTACCGGGGGAGGTCTTGCGGTCGACTCTCCGAATGTTGCAAAACGGCTGTTCTGTCAAAAATGCCATAGCATGGCCAGTGTTGAACAAAATGAATTTCCAAACTTTGCCGATATGGACGGCAAACCTTCAAGGGACTTCTTGAGTCCAGTTGGACGCCGAGGAATCTCTTGTGACATTTGTCACTCGGTGGCCGCAGCTGATTTTGCGGCAAGTCTCCTTGGCGACGGAATAGCAAACAATGCACTTATCCTTGACACGGCCAACACCTTTGGGCCCATTGTCGATCCAAAACCAAATCCATTCCACACATCCATGCCGGATTCGTTTTTGCAAAGCTCTGAATTCTGTGGCACGTGTCACGATGTGCGGCCACTTAATCATGACGATATTACTTTGGAAGAGTCACCCTCCGGACAACCATTTCAGCGATTGGAAGACCTTTTTTCCGAATGGCAGGCAAGTCCATGGAATTCAATAAATAATCCCACCGGACACGTTGTGACCTGCCAAGACTGTCATATGGATGCAGGCCCTCCTTTCCCGCCTGGTACCTATTATGCCGCGGAATCCACAGTATATCCCCGCCCGCGGTTAGTTTTTGAACAATTGGTTTCAACGCACTATTTTACCGGTGTCGACATTGCACTTACCCCTCCGGTTGATGGGTTTCCAGGCCAGAATAACTCCGGCCTTGATGCCTTTGGCCGTCCAATAGGGCAATTGCAACGCAGGGATGCCTTACTCAAAGCCGCGGCCACCATATCTCTCGATGGTCCGGTCATAGCCCTTGAGGGTCGGAAATTGCGGATTAATGTAGACGTCGCAAATGTAGGCACGGGGCACAACCTCCCCTCGGGTTTTTCTCAGGAACGGCAATGCTGGGTTGAGTTAATAGTAAGAGATGGATCCGGCGCCATAGCCTACCAATCCGGGTGGTTAGTGGACAAACCCCATCCGGAAACCGGCGAAATGGCAGCAGACGGCAATCTGGATGATGAGGATCTTGAGAACATTATTGTTAAACTTGATGCCCTCGGCAACGTAATCAGTCTTGAGCACGGTCCAGATTATAATCAGCGGCACCGAAGCTATCCGGTCAATACAGGCCTTCGTAATTTTGCAAATGAATTTGAGAGATTGAATCCACAAACTGGCGAGCATGAAGAAGTCTTCGTTCCATTTTATGCCACTCACATGAATAATTCATTCTCTTTGCCACCTTTAACGACGGAAAGGATTCCCTATGACATCCTAATTCCGGAGGGGACACAAGGTCCATTACAAATCACAGCACGCTTACGATTCCGGCCATTTCCACCCCGTTTTCTGCGCCTATTAGCAGGGCATCGGCCAGATCTTGTAAACGAAGCGCTTGTTGATCGAAACATTATTGTTGACATGGCAGAGGCTACTCCTCTAGATATTCCAGTAGGCAACCCTCCGGCAGGCTGTCGGGAATCTATCTGTTATTATTCGGTAAATAAACCGATGGGCTCCTCCGTCAAAGGCGGAGATTTTAAAACAGGGGACCGTTCAAGCGGTAAATTCAAAAATGGGGGGGAGCCATTTCACTGGTCTTGATACTCGCCATCATGGTGATAAGTAATCGCTTTGTGGGAAGAGACGTGGTTTCTCCCCCTTTGTTTGTTCACTCAGATCGTTGACTTGCAAAGCGATTACTTATCATCCGATTCCCACTTTATCCTTGAGAGGCAAAGGCATTTTCTAGGACTATTTTGAGGTGAAAATGGCCTTTTGGGTATTTTTATTTTTCCTGACCGCTTGCTTGGCAAAGCGATTTCTTATCATCCCATTACAAACAGGGGGGATTGGCCTTCCTGCTGAATTCACTTCCTCAAGTCCAGCATTCACTCTGGTCGGCAGGGTGCTCAATGTATCCTACAAGTCTGTAAACCGATCGGTTCTAATTAATCATTATGATTTAATTCGTAGAGTTTATATCATTTAACCATGGAGGTTTCGGCTCTCTTTTGGTTTTGCTACAAAAAGTAAATCAATAGGATAATCCGATATGGTACCTAATCAGAATTGTCAGAAAAATCAGGTTTTGGATCGTATGGATCTGCCGAAGATGATCG
>JAQYVF010000174.1 GCA_030145625.1 Desulfocapsa sp.
AATTGACATAGCCCATGTAAAAAGAAAAACGATCTTCCAATCAAACCTTGAGAGCAGCAGTGCGATCGGATACTCGGCACTGGGCAGAAATATTCTGGATCTTTTCCATGTTATTTATGGCAGAAATTTTATTTAACAACAGCTGAGACGTTCTATAAGAACATATTTACCACATAATACTGTAGCCACATTTTTTGCTGAACACACTGATTTCACACATCAGTATAATAGTATCCCGCGATCTGCCATCAGACAAACGAATAAGCAGGTCATTACTCTGATAGCAACAGTTTTTTTTTTATGCTATATCACTCTATAGTTATATAAGAAATATCATATTCTGCTGTCATAAAAGTTAATTTCAAAGCAGTCTTCAGCCATCTCCTCATATGTTAAAAGACAAAAAAGACGCAACTGACATCTGTGAGACCATCCACTCACCTGACAAGATAGATCCTTTTGAAGGATTAAATCTTGATGAAATCTGCGTTCCTCCTCAAAAGCTGATCTCATCCGCTTCTGAAGAGAACAAAGTTAGCAGCAAAAGCAGCGACGCCAGCGAACTCTTTGACCTGAATCCCCTGGACGGAATAGACCTTGACGACCTAGCGATAGACCCAAAATCCCTGTCCCCTCTTCAAGCCAAAGAAGAAAATCCGAATCGCCAGGAAGATGTTAACTTTATCATCATACCCGGCGAAGAATCAGACGAGTCGTCTCATCAGGAAAAATACAAGCCAAAGAGACCGGGACGTTCCCTTTCCACCGACATTGCCCTGCCTCCGGCAAAACAGAAAAAGTTCTTCATCAACCCGATCATCGAGAAGGCCTACCACTATGCTGAACTGACCCAGATACGGGAAAAGGTGTTTGCCGGCCTGGAGAAATCAAATGGCAATACCCTGCTCATCGCCAGTCCTCACGACAACACGGGAAGCAGCCTTCTTGCCGCAGCCCTTGGCTACAATGCTGCATGTTCCTGTCAGAAAAGTGTTCTGCTCATCGACTGCAATATGCGCCGGGCAGGCCTGCACACCCTCTTTAAATTACCCCAATCGTACGGTTTCACGGAACTCATTCAAAACAACCTGCCCTGGCAGGCGGTGGTCAAAGAGACCGGGATTAACAATTTACAGATGATCACAGCCGGTGCCCCCTGTGATAACTTTTCAGAATACCTCCACTACTCCCACATCCCGAACCTGATACAAGAGATTCGGGATCAGTTTGATCTGATCATCTTTGACACATCACCGGTCCTGACCCCGAATCGGAACAATGTCAACCTTGTCTCCCTGAGCTCTGTGGCCGATTATTTCCTCCTGATCATCAAAAAATCAGGAACTACCAAAGATCATTTAAAAGAGGCGCAAAATGTCATAGAAGCCGGAAATGGAAGAATTGACGGCATCGTCCTCAATGAACACACGCCCGAAAACAAACCTGATCCTTATTCCAACTAACCGCTGACCTGACACCTGACGTTTATCAATGAGCCCGGAAAACCAATACAACAATGGGGAAGCACTTGATCCCCAATTTTTTATAGCCAAATACCTCTCTCCCATTCTGGAACATAAATGGATTGTCCTATTCACGACACTCATTGGCCTTGCTTTGGCAATCCCTATCAGCCTTCTGGTCCTGCCGCAATACAGCAGTACAGCCATGACTCAGGTTGAAGCGCCACGAGCCAAAATGATTTCCAAAGTTACTGAAGAGATCACCTCAAACGCCGGCAGTAAAGAATATATTCTGGCAGAAGCAGAAAAGATGCACAGTTCCGCCTTTCAAATTGAGGTTCTTAAAGTTATCCCCGAAAGACTCCAGAAAGATTTACTGGTTCCTTTGAGGGTGAAAGGGCAAATTCGCAACAAAGTAATTCCTTACATCAAAAAAATTATCAAAATACAAGATCCTGTTTCAATCGACAAAAATCCAATCAACCCTAAGGCATTAAAGGCCTTAAATGAACGGATGGAAATAAAGGGCAATCCCAGGAACGGTACAATTTCCATTAAAGGAATAACGCTTGATCAGAACATGGCAACAGTCCTTGTTAAAAGTTATATCGATGTCTGGGTTGCCTTGAATATGGAGTCTAACAAAAGCCTCATCCGCCATGAGTTAGAATTCACCGCAGAACAACGCCAGGACTATTACACCCAACTGAAAAATGCAGAGAACGAGTTGCGGCTCTTCAAACAAAAATTTGAAATCCCGCCAGGGCTCACTTCCGTAACGGATATGGAACTGCAATCACAGCTTGATGTTCTTCAAAACAAGCTGGCCAACACCCAGGAACGTTACAAACGGCTGGACGATATCTATCTCGAATTAAGCAGAAAAGAGAAGGCTGTCGTCAACAATATCAAGGTAATCAATCCGCCGCAGGTACCACTGTCTCCCTCAAAAGATATGCGGATAAAAATCATCCTCATGGGCATCCTTTTTGGCGCAGCTGCTGCCATTGCCCCTATATTGGCCTGGGATTACTACCGGGGTAATATCCGCCACAGAAAAGATGTCAACAGTGCCACTGACATCCCAATTATCGGCACCCTGCCAACCATTAAATAATTTCTTTTTTAACTAACGAGCCTTCCATGTCAAACAACAGTATCACAGTCGGGATCATCGGCCTCGGCTATGTCGGTCTTCCTCTGGCCATTGCCTTTGGTAACAAATACAAGACAATTGGTTACGACTTAAATAAAGAGGCGATCAGCAACTACACTCAGGGCCTTGATATCAACAATGAAGTGGACAGCCAAGGCTTTGCCTCTGCAACACTGTTGACCTTCACCAACGACCCGGAACAACTTTCCGAGGCAGACTTTCTCATCATTGCGGTACCAACCCCTATTGACCATGTCAATCAACCGGATTTACACCCACTGCTAGGTGCATCTATAACTGCTGGCCGACATATGAAAAAAGGAGCAACTGTTGTTTACGAGTCAACAGTTTTTCCTGGGACCACTGAAGAACGTTGTGTCCCGGCCCTTGAGGAAGCCTCAGGATTGCAATGGAAAAAAGATTTCCATGTTGGTTACTCCCCGGAACGAATCAATCCTGGTGACAAAGAGCGCACTCTCACCAAAATCATTAAAATTGTTTCTGCTGACACGCCGGAAAGCCTAGAGTCGGTCTCCAATCTCTACAATTCCATCATAGAGGCGGGAATCTACCCGGTATCCTCCATCAAGGAGGCCGAAGCTGCCAAGGTGATTGAAAACACCCAGCGCGATCTGAACATTGCCCTCGTCAATGAGCTGGCTATTATTTTTGACCGCTTAAATATCGACACCTTAAATGTGCTTGAAGCTGCCGGCTCCAAGTGGAATTTTCTCCCTTTTCGCCCAGGCCTTGTCGGTGGCCACTGTATCGGGGTCGATCCCTACTATCTGACCCATAAAGCGGAATCCACCGGGTACAATCCACAGGTCATCCTTGCCGGTCGGCGAAGAAATGACAACATGGGCAAATTCATTGCGGAAAAAACAGTAAAAATGATGCTCAGGGCCCACCTTCAGATAACTGATTCCAAAGTGGGTATCTTTGGTCTCACATTTAAAGAAAACTGCCCGGACCTGAGAAATTCGCGTGTGATGGATATCATAGAAGAACTGGAGAACTATGGCATAGATACAATTATCCACGACCCCATGGTAAACCCGGATGAAGCCCTGAAGCATGTAGGAGTCACCTTAACCCCTGCATCTGAATTCAAGAATCTTGCAGCATTGATTATTGCAGTTCCCCACAAAGAGTACAAAGAACAACCTCTGGAATATTTCACCCAAACACTCACAAAAGGCGGCTGCCTGCTCGACGTGAAATCCATGCTGGGAACCGACACGATTGAAGATCCTGATATCAACTTCTGGAGATTGTAAGACAGACGGATTTCTACGCCTGATAACAACGGAATTTTGCTAGTGTACCAAATAGGATGCACTACGGATGAAGGAAAGAGCACAAATGGAATTGCCCTGTTCCCTAGTGGAAATGGATTTATCCGCGAATGAGGGGGAATGCGAACCACGGAACTAACTGAACTCCATCGGGGAAGATTCGCGGTTGAAACCGCTCCTACCAGGAGAGCCAACCGCCTGCTGGTGAATTGTTGCATAGAGTCTTTCCCCCTACTGTAGGAGCGGATTCATCCGCGAATGAGGGATTGGCACAACCCACAAAACCGGTGCAGCAGTACAGGGAAGATTCGCGGTTGAAACCGCTCCTACTAGGAGAGCCAACCGCCTGCTGGTGAATTGTTGCAAAGAGACCTTCCCTTCTACTGTAGGAGCGGATTCATCCGCGAATGAGGGATTGCCACAACCCACATAACCGGTACAGCAGTACGGGGTAGCTTCGCAGTTGAAACCACTCCTACATATGGGAAATTACTAAATCACACCCCACTCACTTTAACTAAGATTCAAATCATTTATTATGTTAAAAGCAAAATTATCTCTCTTTCTCATTCCTTTTTCTGTATTCTGCCTTTCTCAAAATTCTCATGCACGCCTCAACACCCTCACCGGCGGTCTAACCATCGGATATGATTTTGATGAGACAAAATACGAAGATCCCAATATTGAGGGTGTCACCCCACAAGGCAACAGTTACCTGAAACAATTCAATATTGCTCCTCTTCTCATTCTAGAAACCACAAGCAATATAGATAACCTTACCATACGCTTCAATCCAAGCATCACCTACGACCTGGAAAACAGCGAGACCGATCTTGATCATAATTTTTATATAGCTGCCTATCGTGATTTCACCAGACGCTTACGCCTTGAGTTCAGCAATGGATACATCTATTCAAACGACCCCGAACTCTTAGAAACAGAAGTCTCCTCAGATTACAAGGAAGGCCGCAGACGTTACTGGACAAACAATTTTCATTTCAACTCGACCTATACCTATGGAACCGAAAGCTCAGTGGGAGCCGGATACACCTTTCGTATATTACGAAATGACGACACGGGTCCCGGTGGTTATGAAGACTATGACAAACACATTGCGGATCTCTCATTACAACATCAGTTCAACGCATCCTGGAATATTGCAGTTACCGGCAGTTACACCCGAGGCCTCTTTGATCCGCCTGAGTCTGAAATAGTAGAAAAGTTAGGTGAAGAACTGGAAGAAATTTCCCCTGGAATTACAGATAACATCGATACAGAAGATCTCTCCAATGATTTGTCCGAATACCGCACCAGTACCGCACTCAACTGGCTGTTCTCCCCACGAAAAACCTTTATTATCAGCCACAGCTTTATGGGAAGCGACTACGA
>JAQYVF010000057.1 GCA_030145625.1 Desulfocapsa sp.
ATGAGCCGAAAATGTGAGCTCGCAGTGGGAATTGATAATTCTGTTGCCTTTATCAAGACAGCTCGGGAACTTCAAAAAAAAGGAGAGATTAAGGTCTGGTTGAAAGAAGAGGGCGAAATCCGACGGGAAGTCACCATACGCCTTCCTGATGAATGGCAACGAGAAAAGGTCGAGTTTATTGTTGGGGATGCCCTGAAAATACCATTCAAATCTGATGTCGCTTCAACTGTTGCATCACTGAATCTGGTAGACAAAGTACCTCTCCCCATCCACCACCTTGAAGAGATGAACCGGGTTGCCACTGGTCATAATGCCCAGTTTCTTCTCTCTGATCCTTTTTCATGGTCTGAAGAGGCCGCATCTATGGATAATTGGCTGGGGGGCACGGAAACCGGGGCCTTTGCTGGGAAGGGGCTGGATAATATCACTACCCTGTTGCAAGACAGTGACAATGTGTTAGCCCCTGCCTGGCAGGTGGAAAATTCCGGTCATGTCTGGTGGAAAATCCGTACCCACCGCAATCATTACGAACTGATAAAGAGCTGTTTTGTGAAGGCGAGACGTTAGTGTGCGTTCAGCCCCCCCCTGGTTGCAGGCCCTGACGGAGTACAAAATAGTGCATTCATTTCTCTAACACCCGAGGTTCTTCATGAAAAAAGATACAGTCTGCCGCATGTGTTCTTCCTGCTGCCCCGTGCAAGCTGAAGTTGTTAATGGGAAACTGATCTCAGCAGAGCGTAAATCCTTTGTCGCCAAGGAAAAAAGACTTCCCTGTGCAAAACTAAAAGCAGCGGCTGATATTGTCTATTCCCCGGAGCGTGTAACCACTCCCCTTATTCGTGAAGAAGGCGGCGAATTATTCAGAGAGGCCTCCTGGGATGAGGCGCTTGATCTCGTAGCTGATAAATTTAATCACTATAAGACACACTCCGGTGCTCAGTCCGTGGGGTGGTTGCGGGGCATGGCAGCGGATTGGGGTTCCCCATGGGACTATGCCAATCGGATGATGAACTATTTTGGCTCACCCAATACCATTGGCAATGGTTCAATCTGCTTTGTGGCCCGAGAGATGGCCCATGTCTATACCTATGGGGCAATGGCCTTTCCAGAGGCTGGAAAGGCGAAATGTATCATTGTCTGGGGTAAACATGACGGTGATACTGCCTTGGGGGTTGCTGAGGCAATCCTCCATGCCAAGGCCAATGGGGCAACACTCATTGTCATTGACCCGATCAAAACCCCCCTTGCCTCAAAGGCGGATATCTGGTTGCAGATCAAGCCTGGCCATGACGGACTACTAGCCATGGCCATGATCAATGAAATTATAGCCACTGACCTTTATGATAAAGAATTTGTTGAAACATTCAGTACGGGTTTTTCTGAATTACAAGAGGTGGCCGCCGGCTTTCCTGTAGACAAAATTGCCCAGGAGATCTGGCTTGACCCTGAACACATTCGTGAAGTGGCAAAGATGTACGCCACCACAAAACCTGCCTGTATTATCGATGGCAATGGCCTGGATATGCAGCTTGATATGTTCCAGTCCACCAGGGCAGTGGCCCTGTTACGCGGTTTGACGGGAAATATAGACACTATGGGGGGCGATGTCTTACCCCAGCCGATAGCTGTTAGAAATATCCAGGCAAAAGATGTGTTACCGACTGGAGCGCAGCCAATCACCTCTGCCTATCCTCTTTTTAATACCTTTAGCGATACCTGGGGAAATCAGGTGCAATCCTGTGTCGTTGATGCCATCCTTGATGAAATCCCCTATTCCCTGAAAATGGTGGTGGTGCAGGCCGGGAATCCAGTGGTTACGATGGCGGATTCCAACAGGGCCAGTGCAGCGTTTGCCAAGCTGGATTTCCTGGTTGTCATTGACATGTTTATGACCAAGACAGCCAAACTTGCCGATGTTATCCTTCCTGCCTCCAGCTGTTTTGAGAAGACACAACTGAACAGGGCCTCCACCCGTAATAATCCTGTGATCCTCCAGGATGAGGTTATTAAACCAATTGGTGACTCCTGGCCGGATTGGAAAATTGTCTTTGAGCTTGCCAGGCGACTTGGCTTTGAGAAAGAGTTTCCCTGGAAGACAGCAGAAGGGGCAATAGATTATCAGCTGGAACCGGTGGCCGTGACCACTGATATGTTGAGAAAAGAGCCGAGTGGGCTACGGGTTGAGGAACTCAAGCATCAGAAGTATCTTGAAAACGGTTTTGCCACGCCATCTGGAAAATTTGAGTTTTACTCTGAAGTCCTGCGGCAGAATGGTTTTTGTCCGGTGCCCTACTCAAAGGGATTTTTGAAACATCCGATAAGCTTCTCTGAGCAGCCGGAAACCTACCCGTTTATAGGTATCAGCGGGGCGCGTGACATCAGATTTACCAACTCCCAGTATCGGACCATCCCCAGCCTGTTAAAAAATGGAGTCGGCTGTGTGGTTGATATTCATCCTGCTGATGCGGAAAAGCAAGAGATCAGTAAAGGTGATAGCGTCAAGATTGAAACCCCAAAGGGCTCGATTGAAATGGAGGCAAATATTTCCAAGGTAGTGCATCCGGGCTGTATTCGAATTGCATGGGGCTGGGGAGATTATAACAGTCGATATAACCTCAACAGCCTTACTGATGATGATCGACGGAATCCCATTACCGGAACCCCCTCTCAGCGCAGCTTTATGTGTCGTATGACTAAGGTCTGAGGCGCGCATAGAGCCGGCACCCTGCCATCATGCAATTTTCTCAGCTGATTTGTCCACATCTTTCAGGAAGCAGTAGGGATCTCGATTTATGGTGATATCCAGTCCGCTGGACTGGATCACGGCCTGGCAGCCGCCACAAACTGGGCGGATTTTACAGCCTCGACACTCTTCGGGTCCCAATCGATACCGTTCTGCTGCTGGAGAGTGATAGAGTTCCAACAAGGACGATTCAAGGACATTACCGATGGGTGACTGAAATTTACGACAGGCATGCATATCACCGTTGGGGAGGAGGGAACAGAAGTTAAAGGCTGCACCACAGCCGAAGCCGGTACAGCCACCAAAGGGTTTCGCATCCTGTTCTGCCTTGATAATATTGATCAGGTTGTCTTTAAGACTGATGGTGGAATTTGATTTTGCTGCCTCAAGGTACTCTTCGAGAAAGGCCCGGTAATTCTCCTTACCTGCAGCAGCCAGGTCTGCCCCCTCTCCGGTCTGCGAGAGACGGTTGAACGTAAAGAGATCGACCTTTCCCCGCAGGATCTCGGCCAGCTCCAGGACCTGCCCCATATTTTCCCGGGTCAGGGTCAGCATCACCATGGAATAGATGGAAAGTTCCTGCAGGATTTCGAGAAACTCCATGATACGCTGAAAGTGCCCTGCCCCTCTGATAGAATCGTTGTGCTCAGGCAGCCCCTCCAGGCTCACCTGATAAAAAGAGAGTGGCTGAATCTGCTGCAGGGACTCAATTACGTCTCTGGTGGTGGGATTGCCAAGAATGGCAATGGTAAAATTCCGCTTGGCAGCCTCTCTGTACAACTCTTCAAAATGAGCGTAGAGCAGCGGATTCCCACCTGTAAAAGTCACTTGCCCATGTACCTTCTGATCGAGAACAAACTCACGGAACTGATCAAGGATGATTTTTCCCTGTTCCAGGGTCAGAGGTGAAATGGTTGAACGATCATAGCAATGTTTACAATGGAGATCACAGGCCTGGGTCACATGCCATTGCAGGGTAAAGTAGTCAGAACGCAGATGGCGCTGCCAGCCGTCATGACCATCTGCCGGATAATGCGCATCGGTTCGCCGAATGGCTGAAGGAGGAGAAAGAAGAAGCCCCAGGTCACAGGCGTCTTCAATGGCTGCATCAACCTTTCCCACAGTCACACCGGCCTCCTCTGCCACTGCCTGACGATCAAGATTTTCGGCCATCACCTTCAGTGCCAGCAGATCCCTGTCTGAAGCCGGACGAACTCGCACTTTTCCCTTAGCCGCAATCTTATAGAGAAGCACGAACTCCTGTCCAGGTTCAGGCACAACTCGAGGTTCCCGATCCCACAGAATGCTGCAAAGATTCCTCCACTTCAGAGGGAGAAGGGTGAGGGACGGGTTTATCTGCAGATCAGCTCCCTTTTCCGGTGAGGCAGGAGCAGTTGTGCCCTGGAGTTCATGCAAGGCCAGCTCAAGACGAGCTAGATCCGGCAAATAGGCTAACTGGGAGGTGACGGCAGACTCCAGGCACTCAGGAAGTGCTTCCGGAACAGCCTCTTCACCAAGACCTGCAATCAGTGCATCCCAACCATCTCCCACCTGCTCTGCACAGCGGGGAAAAAGAGCCTTGAGCCATTTCGCTTCCATCATCTCACCATATGTTATGGATTCTTTTAACATTCCTTTAGTTCCTCTCCAGTTGTATAGCGATTCGAAAAAAGAAGCAAGGGCAGGTCAACCTGAAAAAGAATAGAGGCAAACAACGACTCCCATTCCTTGCCACAGGAAATATAAAACTTCTGGCGGGAGAGACAAAAAAACTGCTACAATCAACCATACTCAATTATTTACCTTAACGAGATCATGCCCACTAGCGCCGATAACCGAAAACTCGGAACATTTGCCGGGGTCTTTACACCCAGCATCCTAACCATCCTCGGACTCATTCTCTTTCTACGAATGGGTTACGTCCTTGGCAGTGGTGGGCTTGGGCGAGCCCTGCTCATCATCTGTCTTGCCAATCTCATCTCCATACTCACCTCCTTTTCACTGGCAGCCATTGCCTCCAATCTCAAGGTCAAGAGTGGTGGAGACTACTACCTGATCTCGCGTACTCTGGGCATGGAATTCGGAGGGGCCATCGGTATTGTCCTCTTCCTGGCCCAATCCATCTCCATTGCCTTCTACTGTATCGGCTTTGGTGAAGCAGTGGCCAGTATAGTGTTTCCGGACATCCCTTTCTTCCCACAGCTCTGCGCTGCCCTGGCCCTGGCTATGCTGTTTATCCTGGCCTGGCTGGGAGCGGACTGGGCCACGAAATTCCAGTTTCTGATCATGACCACCCTTGTCCTTGCCCTGATCTCTTTCTTTACAGGGGCGTTGCAACAATGGAGTCCGGCAACACTTGCGGCCAACTGGCATGGCAATCCCCAAAACAATAATTTCTGGATACTCTTCGCCATCTTTTTCCCGGCAGTCACCGGTTTCACTCAAGGGGTGAGTATGTCAGGCGATCTGCGGGATCCCGGAAAAAGCCTGCCTCTGGGAACCTTCCTCGCCGTAGGTCTCTCTTTTCTCGTCTATCTTGCTGTGGCTGTGATCTTTAGCGGATCTTTGCCCGGCGACACCCTGGCCCGCGATTACCATGCCATGAAACGTGTGGCCTCCTGGGGTTTTCTCATTGATGCCGGAGTCATTGCCGCCACCCTTTCATCAGCCCTCGCCTCCTTCCTCGGCGCTCCCCGTATCCTGCAATCTTTGGCCAGTGATCACATTTTTCCCTTCCTCAAACCTTTTGCCAAGGGTTCCGGCCCCAACAACAATCCGCGCCGGGGCATACTGCTCTCTCTCACAATTGCAGGACTCACCATCGGTCTGGGCCAACTGGACCTCATTGCCGGAATTGTCACCATGTTCTTTCTCATCTCCTACGGACTGCTCAACTACGCCACCTACTTCGAGGCACAGTCGCAAAGCCCCTCATTCCGGCCGCGATTCAGATGGTATCATCAAAAAATCAGCCTTGCCGGGTTCCTTGCCTGCCTTGGCGTTATGATGGCCATTGATCTCAAGATCGGTATCCTTGCCATTGCCATCCTTTTTGCCATCTACCAGTACCTGCAAAAAACATCCGGCCCTGCACGCTGGGCAGATGGCCAACGCTCTTACCAACTGCAACAGGCCCGCAACAATATCCTGGCTGCGGCTGAGGAAAAAAAGCATCCACGGGATTGGCGCCCCTATCTTCTTGCCCTTTCTGACAACAGTGAACGCAGGTGTCAGCTGCTCAACTTTGCCACCTGGATCGAGGGAGGAAGCGGACTCACTGCTGCAGTCCACTTTATTCATGGTGATGGAGTGAAGATGCACCACCTCCGACATCAGGCGGAACAGGAACTCAGAGGTGATATCAACCATTGCAATTCTGACGCTTTCCCTCTGGTAATAAATAGTTCTGACTCCAACAGCGGACTGCAGCTACTGATCCAATCCTGGGGTATCGGCCCCATGCATGCCAACACCATTCTTCTCAACTGGCTGGAGCAACGTCCGGGACAAGCCCAGGAAAGACATGAGCTTCTCTATGGGAAAAATCTGCGCCAGGCCTATCTGCAAGGCTGTAATCTGATCATATGGTCCGGAGATGAAGAGTCAACTACAGCCCTTGCTGAAAAAGAAGGAGAAGAAAAGCAGATAGATGTCTGGTGGAAAGGCGACAAAACCAGCCGCCTTATGCTACTCCTTGCCTATCTTCTCACCCGACACGAAGAATGGACTGGAGCAACGATACGTCTCTTTGCCCTGAACTATGACTCGGCCTCAACAGAAAACGAAGAACATCTTATCATGGAACTGGAAGAGACGAGGATCAAGACAGTGGCAGAGATTTTCATGGAAAAAGATCGAGAAGCCATTATCAGCCGCTCCTCCGATACCTCCCTCACCTTTATCCCATTTCGTCTTCATGGTAATCTGCTCGTAGATCTTTTCGGTGAACCGGTGGAAGAGATTCTCTCCCGATTGAAGATGACAGCCCTGGTCCTGGCCGCTGAAGACATTGATCTTGATGCAGAACCGGAAGAAGGGGGAATGGAAAAGGTGGTGGCAGCCCTTGATCACCTTGAACATGCCCAAAAACGAGCCCACTTAGCACGGAAGGAGGCAGATAAGGCCGTGGAAGAGGCCCATGAAACACTTGCAGCCATCGAAGGTTCCGGCCAAAACTTTCCAGACGACCTCCTTCTCCGGATTGAAGCGGCAAGAGAGGCGAGAAAATCTGCAGATCAGGCCCTGCACCGGGCATCAAAGGAGGAGGCTAAATCTGCAGTGGCCTCACAGGCGGTGGAAGAATTGGAGGGCAAAACAGAGTAATCTAATTAAGCGAAGTTGATCAAATCAATCTGCCATCTTCCCACCAAAGAAGTAACATTAAACTGATAAGCTATCTTGAATTGAGAAGGAATCGCCCCCCCCCTGCAATGTCTCTTTACGTCTTGTAGAAAGACCAGCCAAGACCTGCTGCACTAATTTTTTTGCGAATTTTTGATCAAGAGGACCGTGTCCTAATAAGAGGCGGTACCACATTGGACCGAACAGGGTATCAGCAGCAATATCCATGTCCGTATCACGATGCACCTCCCCTCTGTCTATCCCTTTCTGGATCAGGCCAAACACCATTTCTCGTCTTTTTTTTATGAATCCTGTGTAAAATTGTTCGGCAACTTCTGGGGCGGTTTGGGCCTCAGCTATCAGACCAGTCATCACCTTAGATGAGGGAGGTATGCGGATTCTTGCGAAAATAGTTATCAGCAGTTCCTCTAAGTCCAGTTGTAGTGATCCATTATCAGGTGACTGAAAATTGCTTGTGACTTTTTGAGAATAGGCTTCGATTATCAGTGCAGCTTTTGAAGGCCACCATCGATAAATTGTTTGTTTTCCCACCCCGGCACGAGTAGCAATACCTTCAATGCTTAACCTCAAATATCCTTTTTCTTCAATGAGTTCGAGTGTGGCCGCTATGATGGCTTCATGCGCCTGCTTACTCCGTCGCCGTGTCTGTTTCTTCTTCGTTTTCATGTTACCTTTTTTAAGCGATACGAACCGGACCGTCAATTATTTATTTGACAATACGATACGTCTCGCCTAGGATTGTTTCAGTAAAGAATACCACAACTCACTGAGCACAATATGCTTGTGATTAGGTTTGCCGGTGGCCACCTGGGGGCATCGTCCAAAAAAGAGGGTAAACAAACCCCTCACCAAAATAAGGCCACCTTGTAAAATTGCCTTTTCGCCCAAACTCTTCGTTATGAGGAAAATTTAATTTCCCAAGGTACCCATAAGTGTGAAGGTGGCCGGAATTGCAAAAGAGTTTTACAATAATTTCATTCAAACAGAATAACGAAAATCTCGGTGTTACCGGAGAAACTATCAGCGCCCTGAAGGCGAAGACGGCAGGGACAACCAAGTAGTTCCTGCGAGCCCTCCCAGCAAACGATTTTCCCAAGGGGTATTCTGTGCCCCAATCGTCGCACTATAAACCGTGCTAACGAGCTATAACAATGGCAAAAAACAACCTGCTCAATTTTGATTTTTTATCTCTTTGCCTCATTACATTTCTGGCCCTTTGCAATGTAACGGTGTTTTACAACTTCCATCTTTACCTGCAAGACATTGGACTCTCGGGAAAAAGCGCAGGCTTTGTCGTCGGTCTTTCCTCGCTTACCGCGATGACATTATATATTATAGCCAGCAACCGTATTCAAATCCGCAATTCATTATCGTCAATGCTGATTGGCATTACAATGGTTGCAGGATGCGGCATCGCTTATCTCTTTGCAGACAATTTCTGGTCATTGGCAATTGTGCGCATGATACATGGTGCAGCAAGTTTTTTGGTCATGGCATCTTGCATGGTTATTTTGGTGAAGATAATCCCACCCCAAAAATCAGGATTGGCATTTAGTCTCTACTCCGTGGCCTTGTTGTTGCCATATACCATTATACCGATACTGTCTGAAACAGTTCGTCCGTATATTGATAATCCCGCAAAAATGTATACGCTGACAGCCTGTTTACTCTTACCTGCCATCCTTCTTGCGATGAATATGCGTACTCGTACAAAAGAGCATACACAAGACGCAAGCCTGACGAGTATAAATGAATATCAAAAGGGTTCTAAAAGACAAAACATTTTACGCACACCTGTGTTATCCATCCTCTTCATTAATGGTGTATATTTTACAATTTTTGCTGCCCTGTTTTATCTTTTTGAAGGATATGCCCTTGAAAAAGGGGTTGAAAATCCCGGAGTCTTCTTCACTGTACAAATGGGTATCATGATAGTCATTCGTCTCTTTGGGGGGAGGCTTTTTGACAATATACCCAAGGTGCTTCTTGTAACAACAGCTTTATTGCTTACCGGCGCAGGACTAATGTTATTAAGGATAATGCCGGATGCCACCTGGCTTCTGCCAATTGCTGCTGTTTTCGGTTTCGGTATGGGCTTATGCGTTCCCCCGCTGAATTCAATGATGTATCTCGTCAGCGACTCTCAGTTTCGTGGTTACAATGCCAATATGATGATGCTGACAGTACATTTAGGTAGTTTTATAGGACCGTTTATAGGAGCGTGGTTAATTGATGCAGGTGGCTATGATTTATTCCTGAAAACTGCAATTATCACAACTTTTGCAGGAACCGGATTCTTTCTTATAATAAATCCAAGCAAAGCGATCAGGCTGGATGTAAGAGGAGATCTCGTATCAGAGACAACCATTGCAGACTGATCGCATCAAAACACTTTGTTGCAACCTGCAAAAACAAGATAAAATTGACCGGCCAAGAAAAAAAACTGACAAAGGACATGGCTGCCTGAAAGCCCCTGAGATGACCGGACTGGGGGGAAGAGCAAGTCTCTGGGGGCACCGAGGATATCGGCTTTGACCACCCGAATAGCCATGATCTTGAACTGCTTGCGACGTAGAAGTTTTTGGGAGATGGCGCCGGCCTGGAACAATCTCTACTCTTTGTTTGTCTCCAAAATAACTTCTGAGTGCAAATTTTCTTCTGAAGAAAACAATAGTTCCCTTGTAAGAAAATTTCCCCAAGAACGCCACAACCCTTTCTCAGCTTTTTGCTTGACATCAATCTCCCTGTCAGTATTATACCAAACAATATTGAACAAACATATTTGGTTCAATATTATATTCTCCAAAAACATATCTCAAGCTCAGCTTGTCAGCTCGTTTCTAATTCCTTGAAATTCTATACTGGCAGGACCTAGTTAGCCGTATCAGCCATTGCCCCAACCTGGTAATAGGCAGGCGGAAACTTCGACTTTTGATTTCATCTTATCCGGCGAAAACTGTATGGAAAAAATCATCGTAAAAAATCTTTGTAAAATTTTTGGAGACCGTCCGAACAAGGCTCTCGCTCTCCTCAAGCAGGGTAAAGACAAGGACGCCATACTGGAGGAAACCGGTATGACCGTTGGTGTGCAGGATGCAAACTTTGTCGTGAACTCTGGCGAAATATTTGTGATCATGGGACTCTCCGGGTCCGGGAAGTCTACGCTGGTACGCATGTTGAATCGACTTATCGAGCCAACCGGGGGGGAAGTCCTGGTTGATGGAAAAGACGTACTCTCCATGAAGCCCAATGAACTTGTCAATTTCCGACTGCATAATATGAGTATGGTTTTTCAGTCTTTTGCCCTTATGCCCCATCTCACAGTACTTGAAAATGCGGCATTTGGCCTCAATCTGGCACGGTTTGACAAGGCGAAACAGACAGAACGTGCACTGGCAGCGCTGGAACAGGTTGGGCTCTCCGGCTGGGAAGACTCTTATCCAAATCAACTGAGCGGCGGCATGCAGCAGCGTGTCGGCCTTGCCCGCGGCCTTGCCGTTGACCCCGATATTCTCCTCATGGATGAGGCCTTTTCCGCCCTCGACCCACTCATCCGCACAGAGATGCAGGATGAACTGCTCAAACTCCAGAAACTCCATCAGCGAACCATAGTCTTTATCTCTCATGATCTCGACGAAGCACTGCGCATCGGCGATCGAATTGCCATTATGGAAGGTGGCCGGGTGGTCCAGGTCGGCACCCCGGAAGAGATTCTGCAGAACCCGGCAGACGATTACGTCCGTGCCTTCTTTCGCGGAGTGGATCCCACCAGTGTCATTTCAGCAGGTGATATCGTCCGGGAGGATACCCAATTGACCATCATCAAGTCTCGTGTCGGCAGCCTGAGGGCAGCCCATGAACTGTTGAGCAGCAAAGATCGAGATTTTGGCTACGTCCTTGATTCAGAACGTAAATTCCTTGGCCTGATCACTGCTGAAAAGATACAGACACTGCTGGAAAACGGAGCGCCAGACAATCCCATCGATCAAAGTTTTATCCCCGAGGTCACAGCTGTCCAACTTGACGATTCCATGCAGGATATCTTGCCCGAGGTAGCCTCTCGGAGCTGGCCGGTGCCGGTTGTCGATGAACAGGGCATCTACAAAGGAGTAGTTTCCAAAAACAGATTTTTGCGGACACTCCATCGCACCGAACAGGAAACACACTGATGTTTTCCAGGCAACAAGAACTTAAAGGGTACATGCATGTTTGAAGACAAAGTCATACCGCTGGACGCCTGGGCCTCCCAGAGCGTTGACTGGCTGGTTGAAAATCACCGAGACATTTTCCAAGCCATGAAGTGGCCCGTGGAACAAACACTGAACGGACTTGACGCAGGTCTCAACGCCCTCCATCCCCTCATCGTCATCGCCGTCATTGCTATCATTGCCTATCGCTTCGCGGGGAAGGGACTGACAGTTTTCTCCATTATCACCCTGGTCCTGATCGGCTTACTGGGCCTCTGGGAAGACACCATGACCACCCTGGCCATGGTCCTCTCTTCTGTTGTTTTTTGTGCTCTGGTGGGGATCCCCCTTGGAATATGGGCCGGACGAAGTGACCGTTTCAACATCGGCCTACGTCCTGTGCTGGATGCCATGCAGACAACGCCTGCCTTCGTCTACCTGGTCCCCATTGTCATGCTCTTCTCCGTTGGCAATGTGGCCGGGGTCCTGGCAACCATTGTCTTTGCCCTGCCACCCATTATCCGTTTGACCAGCCTGGGTATTCGCCAGGTCCATCCGGAACTGGTTGAGGCCGCTCAGGCCTTTGGGGCCACCCGCTGGCAGGTCCTGCACAGGGTACAGATCCCCTTGGCCATGCCCACCATCATGGCGGGTCTGAACCAGACTATCATGATGGCCCTGTCCATGGTGGTCATTGCCGCCCTCATTGGAGCCGGCGGCCTCGGCTCACCGGTAATCCTCGGCCTGAATACCCTGGATATCGGCCAGGCTGTGATCGGTGGTCTTGGCATTGTCTTAATCGCCATCATCCTGGACCGAATCACCCAGGCCATGGCCCAGAAAAAGTAAGCTCTCAGCATTCTTCCAGCCAAAACTGAGCCATCGAACCTTATCTGTGTCTAAGAACTTATCAACTATTGGCTATATAATTTGTAAGTATTACGAAATTCAAACCAAGGAGAGAGTGATGCAAAGAATCAAGCAAACAATTGCCGCCGTTGCACTTGGCCTCATACTATCTGTGGGACCAAGTATGGCATCAGACAAACCGGGTGCAGGCAAGACTGTGGAGCCTGCCCGCGCAACATGGAATACGGGATTTTTTCAGGAGGCCCTTGTCCGCCGTGGCCTGGAAGAGTTGGGATACAAGGTCAAAAAACCAAAAGACCTGGCAAATCCTATTTTTTACAAGTCATTAACTCTCGGTGATCTTGACTACTGGACCAATGGTTGGTTCCCAATGCATGACGCTCAGCTGCCAAAAAACTTCTCCGACAAAGCCGCCAAGTACGGCTATGTGGTCAAGGCCGGTGGACTGCAGGGCTACCTGGTATCCAAAAAAGAAGCGGATAAATATAACATCAAATCCCTGGATGATTTTAAACGAGATGAGGTGAAAAAGGCCTTTGACAAAAACGGTGACGGCAAAGCGGACCTGACCGCCTGTCCTCCCGGTTGGGCCTGTGAAGGTGTCATTAGCCACCACATGGACGTCTATGACCTGGATGCACATATCAATCCGGTCAAGGCCTCCTATGAAGCCGGTATGGCCTCTGCGCTGGCAAGTTACAAGAGTGACGAGCCCATCTTTTTTTACACCTGGGCCCCGAACTGGACCATATTCAAGCTCAAACCTGGACAGGACGTGATGTGGATCAATGTGCCTCAAATCATGCCCACGGAATCACAGAAGCCGGCTGAAGACAGGATGACCGTCTCCGGTGTTGATGGGGCTGTCAGCGATCCTGTCAAGCTCGGTTTTGTGGTCTCCGACGTGCAGATCGTTGCCAACAAGAAGTTCATCGCTGAAAATCCTGCAGCTCAGAAATTCTTTGAAATCTTCACCTTGCCTCTCGGTGATATCAACGCGCAAAACACCAAAATGAATGACGGTGAGAAATCCCCAAAAGACATCAATCGTCATGTGGACGAGTGGATTTCTAAAAATAGTGCGACCTGGAATGGTTGGCTTGCCGCAGCCCGAGCTGCCGCCAAATAACCTCATCAGCTTTTTTTCAACAGCCTGGGTCTCTTTTGTAAAAGATCCAGGCTGTTTTCATTATTCCTTTCCCATCCAAGCACAATAGGGCTTATCAGAGCCAGCCCCGGAAAGAACGGATACAATGATCTTCGGTATCAAGGCTTCTTCCGAAGGCATAGCCCCAAACAGCTCGTCTAGAAATTGTTTTTCTCCGAACCACCAGTATCAATCTGCATCTGAAGTAAAGAATTAATTGACATCATCAGGTCAACCGTTCTATATGCCTACAAATACGTCAGCGTCCCATGCCCACATCGTGATAACGATCTGTAATGAAATATAAAATGTAATGGGTTACCTTATGGAAGTCCGGCAAGATCGCATGCAGAACATAACCAAACAGCTTCGGGTTTTATTCCGAACCATTCAGTCTCACTCTAAAACCGTGGAACGTCAATGCGGATTAAGTAGTGCAAAGCTGTGGATGATGTGGGAACTTTTCACCAACCCCGGCCTAAAAGTTTCAGAACTTGCCAAGGCCTTGACCATCCATCCTTCAACATGCAGTAACATGCTGGATCAACTCGAAGACAAAGGCTTACTCCGTCGAGACAGAAGTAAAACTGACCAGCGCGCAGTTCATCTTTTTCTGACCGACGAAGGGACTAAGCTCCTGGCCATGGCACCACGCCCGGCGCAGGGAACCCTGTCCAAGGCCCTTGAGCAGCTCAGTGATAGCCATCTCACTCATCTTGAAGATGGCCTGAACAAACTTATCACAGCTATGCAGGTCAAAGATGAAGAGGCAGCTATGACCCCCATTCCTAGTCTTAATGCTGACTCTGGAAAGTCATAAAAAGAGGCGCTGTTTTTTTTATTACCCCTGCAACTCTTGCAGAATAGCTCTAGCCAATTCTTCCATACTGTAGGGCTTCTTAATAAAAGTACCTACACCAAGGACTTTGGCATCCAGAACAGCATTACTTTCTGAAAATCCACTGGCAATAACCGCTTTCTGACCAGGGTGCAATTTTATTATTTCCACATAGGTCTCATAGCCGTTTATTCCTGGTTCCATGAGCATATCCAGTAACACCAAATCTACGAAATGTTCCTGCAGGTACTCAATGGCCTCTTCTCCCGAAGAAACCATAGTCACAGTATATCCAAGACTGCTCAGCATTTTTTCAGCGATCTCACGCTGAAGGGGCTCATCGTCAACCACCAGGATTGTGCCGTTACCTTGCAAATTAGCAAGAGAGACCTCTGCTTGAAAGTCCTGCGGCTTTTCAAGGCAGGCCGGAAACAGGACAGTAAAAACAGTGCCCTTATCATTTGAGCTAACACTTACCTGGCCATCGTGTTCCTTGACAATACTCCAGACCACCGCCAGGCCAAGGCCGGTACCACTCCGACCCAAAACTTTTTTACTGTAGTACGGCTCAAAAATCTGCTTCATATCCTGATCTGAAATACCACTGCCGCTGTCACTGATCCGGAGGACAACATATTGAACGGGATCGCTGATACCATCAGGATTTGCTTGCTGTTCTCCAGCCTGATTTTCACAGCTTATAGTTATTGTACCCACCTCAGGAATTGCCTCAAAAGCGTTTGTAACCAGGTTCAACAGAAGTTTGTGGATGTGCACCGGTGAGCAGCAAATATTCCCTGCATTAGGGGAGAGCTGAGTGGAAAATGTAATATTAGAGTAGAGCGTACGTAGCCTATTACATTCACCACTCTTAACAAAGGTGCTTATAAGTGTATTGAGTGAAGTTACTTCCTTTACACTGGCTATTCCGCGAGCTACAGTGAGAAGATCGGCCACCACCGCTACTGCACGTTCACCGGATTGTTTTATGGTTTCAATGGGCTGACGCAATGGATTGTCTTGGGGTAATTCATAAAGAAGAAGCTCAGGATAGCTAACCACTCCAGACAGGATATTATTTAAATCATGGGCCACACCTCCAGCCATCAGCCCGATTGCCTCCATTTTTTCAGCTCTATGCAACTTCAGTTCCGACCTCTTTTTTTCTTCAGTCAGTATTTTGTCTCGTTGCTGCAGGACAGCGAGTTCTGCAGTCATAGTGTTAAATGATTCAGCAAGGGTGCCCATTTCATCACGACTTGCGATTGCTATCTTTTGATTAAAATCGCCTTTCCCAACCTTTTCAGTAGCTTTGATGAGTTGCTCAATCGGCTTGGTGATCAGATTGGACAGAAACAGGGCGAGCACAAAAGATACGAGAAAAAGTATTGCTGAAAGCAGCATAATAGTTTCTTGCAATTTTCTGATGCCATCAAAAAACTCACTGGCCGGAAGAGTAACAAGAATTGACCAGTTTGTTTGAGGAACCGGAGCATAAGCGACAAATCCATCAAGACCATTAATTGTTTTTTTGACTACACCTGAATTATGAGAAAAAACATTGGCCACCCGACCTTCTTCGAGCCTTAAGGTTGTCAAGATCTCTTCGGGATTGGGCGAGATGAGAATGGTGCCGTCCCGATCAATTAATCTAAAAAAACCGGTCTTGCCAATGTGCGGGGCTATCAGGTTATGTTGCATCCACTCAAGCGCTACCGTACCAACAACAATACCGATAAATTCATCATGAAAATATCCCTGCTTTAAAATGCCTGCCTGCAATGCCGGGGCATCTAATTCCCGAGAAAAATAAGGTGAAGAAAAAATGACACTATTGGGATTTGCTTGTATATCTTTAACAATCTGCCGTTCAGACATATCTAGATAGGCGGTGGAGATTTTCCCTTTTAGGACCTTCGCCTCTTCCCTTCCATCTTGATTAAGATAGGCCAGTTTTGCAAATGAACCGAAGTTGTTTGAAAAAAACTCCCTCAGTATACCATCCTGAAACTTTTGAGAGTAAATTTCCAGCTCGCGACTCCTGACAATACCCTCCAGGTGTTGACGAAGATTCTTCAGTTCGTTATGGATGTGGTGGGCATACTGGCTGGCAAATTGTGTTAACTGCGTCTCCTGGCTGGTGCGGAGAGAGTTTGCCATGAACAGATAGCTGCTGCTGCTGACAATAAGGATTGTCAGCAGCAGTAACGATCACTGGGTGAAGAGAATTTCGCTCCTGATTGAATGTACAGCAATCATGGAACTCCCACAGCAAACCCTGCAAGAGCCTCTTGGCCTGCAGCTTCGAAGAGAAAATTTAAAAATTCTTGTTCCATGTCTGTCCGTACTTTTCTCGAGACAAGGGCCAAAGGTACAGACAGTGAATAGACCCCTTTGACTACTGTATGCGACGTTGGTACCACATTATCAATGCTTAACAAACGGAGTTTTGTCCCGGCAACCATTGTCATGGGGAGGTAGCCGATGGTATCCGGATACTTGATAAGTGCCTCCCTGGCTTCGGAAGTTGTATAAAATACTTTGCCGACAAAGGGATCAATGCTCTTAAACCCCGGTATGATGCGGTCCATAATTGTTCTGGAAGAATCTCCCGACTCTCTGTTCACCACATATATTTTTTTGTCTTGTCCACCAAGTTGCTGCCAGTTCGTGATCTGTCCGGAATAGATTGACACAATCTGCGCATAGGAGAGATTTTTTACTCCTGTCACAGACGGGTGGACAACAAAAACCACGGGGGATTGAGCAAACAGGGTATAGTGCAAACCATGTGAAAGCTCTTCTTCCGTGAGTGGTCTTGCTACACGTGCCAGATTACTTTTGCCTTGTATCAGGGCCTTAATGCCACCACCACTGCCGACACTGTCCGGCACTATGACATGTACATCTGGATACTTCGCCTCAAATTTTTCGGCCAGAGCACGCACGAGTACTTGACTATCTCCGGTACCGGCTATAGTCAGCATCTCAGATAGCGCTGGCCCTTTCTGTAAAAAAATCAACAGAACGGTTAGGAATAATACACCACAAAAAACTTTAATTTTCATAGGCAGTCACGGTGTAATGATTTTCCACAGGAATTTATGTGATCTTTTTCTCCGATATGAACTTCGGGCCCCTCAAATCATTCAATAATATCTCACATTATCATTTTATGGGACCCCTTAGCAATACCACAATTGGTACCCTTTCTCACGAAAACCGTAACCTCTCAAAATTATAAAAATTTACTTTCCCAACTAATATACCTTTCAATTTCTGTTGCTTTCCATCAGTCCAAAATCAAATAACAACAAGACATCTATTGCCATGTTTTCAACAGAGAATGATAGAGCAGCTTAGAATGGTTCCTGGAAAGTACAAACCTTGTGATTTGGAGATAAATCGTTGTACCATTGACAGAGGAATAACCTGTCTCCTTGAATAAGAAGGCCTGAAAAAAACGTGCTTTTGCGCTCAAGCGGATAAGGCAAGATTCAGTTTGTAAAAACAGGCTGTTCTTACAAACTCAACAGGAAAATAACATGAAATTTGCACAGCTCTCCCTTTCCCTTGCATTGTTCATTCTTTGCCTTTTAACCTTACTTATTTTCACCTTTAGTTCGGTAACTGCTTCTCATGGTGTCGCCCGCGTCAAGGGCGGAAGTGGAACAGTTGAAGATCCACTTCTCATCGAGTTAGAAGGCAATGCCGGTCTACTCCCCTTTCTTGATAGCCTGCTGCCTTTTCGTGGAATTCCCGCAATAGAATTATCTTATGTGGGGGAACGATTTTATCTTCCGGGAGTCAATGATTTTTTTCTCAAAAAACAGACACTGGCAAAAATCATCTATTTAGTAGCTATCTTTCTCTTTCTCGTTTTTTTCTTTATTACACTGTTAAAAATAGCGGGAAAGCGCATTGTTATCATTGACGCACGCAGATGAGAGGCACTCTCTTCCTGCCATTGGAGTAAAGACCGGGAGGCCCCAGCAAAAACATGTTCTCACCTGGAGGGGAAAATTTTCCCCTCTTCCATGTTCACATGTTACCGATCAGATGCTGAATGATAGAGACAGCGGCCAGAGCTGCAGTCTCGGCCCGAAGAATGCGAGGTCCAAGACTCAGAACCTGAAATCCTGCTTTTCTGGCAGCCTCCGCCTCGTCTGAAGAAAAACCACCTTCCGGCCCGAGAACAATCTGCAGACCTGCAACGTCTGCAGGCAAGGAAAAAGTGTGCAGAGACGCCTCTTTTTCCTCCTCCCAGAACAAAATCCCCGGCCTTGCCTCTTCCCGCTGCAGCACCATCTCTTCCAGAGAGATCACCGTACCCAATTTCATAGGCCAGGGCCTGTTGCACTGTTTACACGCCTCATCAATGATTCGCTGCCAGCGGTCCTGCTTATCGGCAAGCTTTCGTAACTCTGTTTTCTTGAGCTGGCAGCGGCTGCTGGAAAAAGGAATAAACTCTGAGACCCCCAGCTCCGTACATTTTTGCAGGAGAAATTCCATCTTTTGTCCCTTCAAAATGCCCTGGCAGACCCGCAGGGGAACCCCATCCTCTTCCACGTAGACAGAAGAAAGGATACGGAGGCGCACCTGTTTTCCCATGGCCACTATTTCGGCATCATGAATATGGCCCCTTCCATCAAAAAGTTGCAGGAGCATGCCTACAGGCAGGCGAAGGACTTTTGTCAGATGATGAGATTCCGCCTTTGAAAGCAGGACTTCATCACTGATCTCGACATCCGGACTTAAGAAAAAACGGCGCATAAAATGAATAGAACCTTCAGATTTCAGTTACAAATACAGGAGGGGTGGAACACGTCTCGGCATAGGTCTCCCAGCCGTTACACTCATCAGCGTTGACCAACTTCCCCCCACACATAACGATCCTCTCGAATTATGAATTCAGCCTCCAGCACCCTGACAACTATCTTCCCATAAAAGAGTAGTCAAAGCAAAAGAAAACCATTACAACTGATAGAATTAAAATTGCCTTCCACTTGTAAAAACGATAACATAGAGAAGAGAATTTCTCGTGGCTTTGCCAGGGCCAAGGGCAACAAAAACAGACCTGCAGATAATGTTGAAACTTACTCTGATTTGAGAAACAGAGGATATTACATTTTTTATGGATATACGGCCACCAATCAGCCTGTCACTGCTTTTCCTTCTGGTTTTCTGCAGTAGCTGTTTTGCTGACACCGAAATTTTCCAAATCAAAAATCGACCGGCAGATGAGATTCTGCCGGTGGTCAAGGCCACACTTTCTCCAAGTGGAAGAGCGGTTGCCGACAATGTCGGAAATATGATTATTGTCAACGACACCCCCGAGACCATCGAAACCGTACGCAAGCTCCTCCTTTCCTCTGATCAACCCACGGCCCAGGTAACGGTGCAAATGGCATTTGAATCCTCCGGCCAGAACCACGCAAAGCACATCAATACTGCAGGAAAAAAAACCGGCAGACACCTCTCCACCGAGGACACCCTTTTTCGCTATGCAAACTCCAGTCAAAACAGAAAAAGCCGATCATTTATTACTGTCTCTTCAGGCAGCAGCGGTTACATTCGTATGGCACGCGAAGTCCCGGTAACGGATAGATGGATCTTCTTTTGCAGACGTTACGGGGTACCATACCTCCTGAAAGAAATCCGCACCATAGAAACCGGCATGGAGGTCGCACCCATTGTCGCTGGTGACCAAGTTATACTCACCGTTATTCCGCGCATCAGCTGGATGGTGAATGGCAGGCCCGACAGCTTCCGTTTCGTGGATGGTGCCACCCGAGTCACCATTCCCCGATCAAAGTGGATCGCTCTTGGGGGAGTGAGCAATTTATCGACAACCGACAACGATATCCTCGGAACCATCCTTTCCACCGGCGAATCCAATACAAAAGACAATTTTATCATCCAGATCAAAGCCGACGTCAACGAGTGAAACAAGGGAGACGAGATGCCTCAGGAGCGTAGACAGCAGGAACGCTATCCTATACGGATACAAAGCAAGATGACGGCAGAAACCCTGTCCGGTCAGACACCGACGCTAGAATTTCTCACAGCCAACATTAGTGCCGGCGGTGCCTTTATCGAAACAGACAGCCCTCTGCCCCTGGTCAGCAAGGTCCGTCTCGAATTTTTTCTCTCCCTGGAAGACTTAACGACTCTGAAATTCGTTCTCTCCCAAGAAAGTCTCAGAAACTGGAAAGACCAGCGGCTGTGGGTCAGCGCTTCCGGCATTGTCATCAGGCATGAAGCAACTGGGATGGCCATCATGTTTGATGAAAATTATCAAATTTGTCCGATGGATTCTATTCCACCAAAAGAAGTCCTCTAAAAAATCAGACATCTGACAACCAGTTCTGCATCTCTTGTTCAAAAAGAATGGCTCAAGGATGACGTTCCTCCGGGCAGCCTCATCTCTTCTCCCATATTACTGTAAACCATAGTGCTGCCCACTCCTCCTGCTGCTCTCTCCCCTGAAGGACAAAACCAATCTCCTCAAAGGTACGAATGATATTTTCTTCCTGTTCTCCGTGAAGGAGGCCGGACAGGACAAGATTTCCTCCACTCTTCAGTAAACGGGTAAAATCATCGGCCATGGTCAGGAGAACATCATGAATGATATTCGCTATGATAAGATCATACCCCACCTTCACCTGATCAAGAGGAGTTAAGGCCACCTCCATGACGGAATCCAGCTTATTCAAGGCCACATTTTCAGTGGCTGCCCGTACCGCCTCCGGATCATTGTCAATGCCCAGGACTTGCGATGCCCCAAAAAGGGCTGCCCCCATACCCAGGATTCCGGTTCCTGTTCCAACATCCAGGACATGACACCCTTTCTCTTGGGAAACAATTTTTTGCACAAAAGCCAGGGAAAGAGCCGTGGTACCATGATGACCGGTACCAAATGCCATCCCCGGATCCATAACAATCACCTGCTCTCCCTCTTTGCTTTGATATTCTTCCCAAGTCGGAACAATCACCAGTCCAGGGATAATGGAAAATGGCCTGAAATGGACCTTCCAGTTACTGGACCAGTCCTGATCCTCAATTCGTTCCCATGAAATCTGTGGAGCAGAGACCTGAAAAATCGCGGCAAACTCAAGCAATTGCGTGTCCACCTTGTCCTGCAGTTCCTGCCGCTGCCCTTTATCAAGATTTTTCTCTTCCATGAAAACATTAAGACAGAGACGTGATCCGACACTATCTACTGCCTGTTCCACACCTGCCCCCAGCACCCCGATCAGATAATCGCTAACGGCCTCTTCCAGGATCGGTTCCAGCAAAATAGTTGCTTTGAGCCAACAGGGACCACTCTCACTTTCTTTCATACACTCTCCTCCACTTTCTCAAAATTTGGCTCCTTCCGATGCTCACCCAAACGCCTGTTGAGGACCGCTGCACCTTCCGGACGCGCACAAATCAATTATATTTATGGTTACCATCAGGAATATTTCTTGACAAGGTTATGCTTCCTGTTATTTTTACACTGACAATTTAGTACTAAATTTTTTGACCAGGGAGAACTCCATGGGCCACAATATACATTTTTTACCCGATAACGTCCACGTGACCGTTGAAGATGGAGAAAACCTCCTCACAGCAGCTGCCGCCGCCGGCGTTTATATCCATGCCTACTGCGGTGGAGACGGGGTCTGCGGAAAGTGCAAAATTCAGCTGGAAAAAGGAGAGGTGGACTCCGACAATGCCGCCACCCTGAAACAGAGTGAATATGACAAGGGGATCCGTCTGGCCTGTAAGGCAAAAGTTGTCTCCGACATCACGGTTCGCGTCCCGGACATAGTCAAATCCGACGGCAAGGCCCTAAAACGGGAGCCAAAGACCACCAGGGCCATCTCGGCCCGCTCCCTGGAAGCCCTGATAGGAACCTGGGATGTCGATCCGCCGGTGGGAAAAATTTTCCTCAAATTACCCCCACCGACACTGGAAGACAACATCTCCGACATGCAGCGCCTGATGCGCTCTCTCAAGAACGCCATGCCGGAAAACCCCGAGCCCACCTACGATCACCCTGAACTCATCCGCGAACTTTCCCTAGTCCTGCGTGAGGCAAACTGGGAAGTGACGGCCATCCTCCTGCACGGTAAACGAAAGACTGAACCGGATCGGATTATTGCCGTGGAGCCCGGCGACACCACAGACCGTCTCTACGGCCTGGCCGTGGACATCGGTACCACCACCTGCAGCGGGGTGCTGATCGATCTGAACAACGGCGAAATCATTGCAGACGGTTCCGGGTATAACTCGCAGATCCGCTACGGAGAAGACGTGATCTCCCGTATGATCTATGCCCAGCGCCCCGGTGGCCTCAAGGGATTGCAGGAAAAGGTCATCTACACCATCAACAATATCATCGAAGAGGTGTGCAAGAAGGTCATCATCAGCCCCAGTGATATCAGCTATATCATGACCGCCGGCAATACGGTCATGGCCCACCTGCTGCTGGCCATCAATCCCAAATTTTTGCGGGAAGCACCCTATGTGCCCGGCGTCAGCCAGTTTCCGCTGTCAAAGGCCGCAGACCTGGGCATCATGGCCCATCCATCGGTCAGGATGTTTCTCTACCCCTGTGTCTCTTCTTATGTGGGCGGAGATATCATTGCCGGAGTCCATGCCTGCCAGATGCATAAGAGCGAAGAGACCTCCCTCTTTATCGACATCGGCACCAACGGCGAAATCGTCATCGGCAACAAGGATTGGATGGTCTGCGCCGCCTGTTCCGCCGGACCGGCCTTTGAGGGCGGCGGCATCAAATATGGAATGCGTGCCAGCCCAGGTGCCATTGAAAATTTCCAGATCCATCCTGAAACTTTTGACCCGATGATCGTGACCATTGGCCAAACCAAGCCCCGAGGTATTTGCGGTTCCGGCCTGATCTCTATTGTCTCCGAACTGCTGGAAGCAGGGGTTATTGACCCACAAGGCAAATTTAACCGAAACCTGGACCATCCCCGTATTCGTGAAGGTGAAGATCGCTGGGAGTATGTCCTGGTCTGGGGCAAGGACTCCATGATCGGTGAGGATGTCGTCATCACAGAGGTCGATCTTGACAACCTGATTCGCGCCAAAGGGGCCATGTACGCAGGCTATCAGACCCTGCTCGAATCCGTGGGTATGACATTTTCCGACCTTGACCGGGTCATTCTTGCCGGGAACTTCGGAGCCTACATTGACCTTGAACGGGCCATCACTATTGGCTTGTTGCCGGATATTGACCGGGATCGCTTCTTTTATCTCGGCAATGCCTCCATGCTCGGCTGCCAGATCAGCCTCAGCGATCATCGCCGTTTCAGAGAGAGAGTTGCAGTGCGAACACTCATGACCAACATGGAACTGTCGGAGAACCCGCATTTTATGAATCATTACATGGCAGCGCTCTTTCTTCCACACACGGATATGAGCCTCTTTCCTTCGGTGAAATTGAAGTAACGTTCCACCAACGACCGATAAACTGCCTCCATTGACAGGATAAGAAAAAAAGAGTAGATTAACTTCCTTGTTTACAACAACAAGGACAAACAAAAAATTCAACAAATCATAGAGTTAAGGAGAAAAGCATGTCTCAGACCGTAAAAGCAATTGCAGAGAGCATCAATATCATGGGAAAACGCAGCGGCGGAGCCATGAAAGAACGCAACCCCGCTCCAGTGCAGGAAATGGCGAAAGAAGAGGTGGGTGCAGGTGCTTCCTACCTTGATCTCAACATCGGACCCGCTCGTAAAGACGGTACCGAGCTCCTTCCCTGGGCTATTGAGACCGTTGAAGCAGTTGTTGACACCCCTCTCTGTCTGGACACCACCAATACCGATGCCATGACCGCCGGTTTTAAAGTAGTTAAAAACAAGACCCAGGCGCTTATGAACTCTATCTCCGCCCAGCCCGAGCGCATGGAAAAATTAATTCCCGTTGCAGCTGAAGCCAAGTGTGACGTTATTGCCCTGCTCTGGGGACCTGATGGAATGCCCCGCGACTCTGCAGAACGCGCCGCCATGGCTGTTGATCTGATGATGGCCTTGAACGAGGCCGGTATCCCCAACGAAAAAATCCTCTTTGATCCCATTGGTACCCCCATTACCCTTGGTGCAGACCAGATCAACGCTGGCCTGGAGTTCATGATGATGCTGCAGGACATCGCACCAGGTTCCGGTTCCACTGTCGGCCTCTCCAACGTCTCCAACGGTGTTGCCGACAATCTTCGTAAATACCTGGACCGTACCTACCTCATCATGCTCATGAAATATGGTATATCCACCGCCATCGTCAACTCCTATGATACCGAGCTCATGGCCATCTGCAACGGTCAACGACAGGAGCATGTGGACATGGTTCATGGAATGATGGACGGCGTCGAACCTGACGCCTCCTCACTCTCCGGAGTCGCCATGGAGCACTACAAGACCTACAAGGCACTCTCCGGCCAGACCGTCTTTTCCGAGTCATGGCTTGAGCTGTAATCCTTAGGAGGAAAACAGTATGAATGCCCCTCCACTCTACGGGAGGGGCATTCTTTTTTTTATGGCGTAGAAATATTTTCCCCTTTTCCGTGAAAAATTATTTTATGAAGGTATAGTTACCCCCTCAAGGGATACGGAAAAGAGGCCAAGACTTTTTTATACATTCCAAGTTACCTGGCTCAGGAGTTGTGGTTTGACTGAATTTCATACCCACCACATGGTCTACGGCACTCTGCAGGATTTTCTCACCGGCGAAGAACTCACCGATACCGATGATGAAAGATACCGACAGCAGCTGGCCAGAATGTTGGTTGAAGAATTAAGCTACCACAAGGAGGAACTGGAACCACGGCGATTTATTGAAACCCTCTTCTCCTCCCAGTTTGTGCGCTCCACCATTGAGCTCACTGCCACCATGGAAGGAAAGCGCTTTCTGATCCTTCGTTACGGCCCCGGCTCCCTGGTGAGCCGTGAACGCTCAGCCATTGCCGCTGCCAGGGTCCTGGAAAAAGAGTATCAGATTCCATTGGCCGTGGTGACCAACGGGAGGGATGCAGAACTGCTCGACACTGGTACCGGGGAGGTCCTTGCCACCGGCATGACAGCAATCCCTTCCAGGAGCCGTGCAGAAGAAATGCTTTCGGAACTCATATTTCGAGCCCCTCCGGAAGATAAAAAAAGGGAACGTGAGCTCCGGATTTTGAACGCCTTTGACGTAGAAATCTGCTGCAGAAAGACATAATGGCCTTAGAACGCACCCAGACAGCAACAACTCTTCAACGACTTCGTTGATACGATTTTGCAGTCTAGCGCGTAGCTCCTTAACTATCTCCGATTTCGACCTGTTACACATATATTCGTTTAACGCCTACAACGCACTTTAATTTCAAGGACAACTAACCATGGGAACTCCACAAAAAAATTGGACAAAAACAAGCTGGCAGGATTACACAGCCCTCCAGCAACCAAAATGGCCTGATATGGCAGCACATGATAATGTGATTGCCAATCTTTCCAACCTACCACCTCTGGTTTTTGCCGGTGAAATCCGTGACCTCAAGGCCCTGTTGGCCAAGGCAGTCACTGGCGATGCTTTCCTTGTGCAGGGAGGCGACTGTTCCGAGAATTTCTCTCAGGTCACTGCTCCCAAGATTCGGGAGACCCTGAAAGTTTTATTACAGATGGCAGTAGTTCTTACCTATGCCGGTGGCAAACCCGTGATCAAACTTGGCCGCATTGCCGGTCAATTCGCCAAACCGCGGTCGGCAGACATGGAAAATGTGGGCGGCATCGAAATCGCCTCCTACCGGGGCGATATGGTCAACAGTCCCGAACCGATAGAAGCTGCTCGAATTCCCGACCCAAACCGCATGCTGCAGGGATACAACATGGCAGCCTCCACCCTCAACCTGTTGCGCGCCTTTACTCGCGGCGGTTTTGCTGCCCTGCACCGTGTTTCGGCCTGGAACCAGGAATTTGTCAAACAGTCTCCCATGGGGCGAAGCTATGAACGGCTGGCCAAACAGATCAACCAGGCCCTGCAATTCATGGAGACCATCGGTATCGACGCCGACAGTCCCCAGATGAAACAGGCCCAGTTCTTCACCTCCCATGAAGCACTGCTCCTCGGCTACGAGACAGCACTTACCCGTGAAGACTCCACCGGGGGCGGCTGGTACGACTGCTCCGCCCACATGCTCTGGATCGGTGAGCGGACCCGGCAGGTTGATGGGGCCCATGTGGAATTCCTGCGTGGTGTAAACAACCCCATCGGCGTCAAAATCGGACCGGATTATGACCTTGATAATGTGAAAAGACTCATCGATACCCTGAACCCGGAAAATGAAGCAGGACGACTGACCCTGATCACCCGCCTGGGTCTGAAAAATATCGATAAGGTCCTGCCTCCCCTCCTGCGTGAGTCGAAGAAAGAGGGATATAATATCGTCTGGAACTGTGACCCGATGCACGCCAACACCTACACCGCAGACAGCGGACACAAAACCAGGAACTTTAACGATATCCTCTCTGAGATCACCTGCTTTTTCGAGACCCACTGGGCCGAAGGGACAATTCCAGGTGGTATTCACCTGGAGATGACCGGTGAAAATGTTACCGAATGTACAGGTGGTGCCAGAAACATCGTCGATGCTGAACTGGCCAACAACTACCTCACTACCTGTGATCCGCGCCTCAATGCCGAGCAGAGCCTTGAAGTCGCCTTTCAGATCGCCGATATGATCAGGAGTTGATCCCTCTCATTCTACACCTCAGCAGGCCGACACGACCATTGGTAAGTGGCGGCCTGCTTTTTTGGGGCAGTCTTTTCTCTACCTGAAGAGCACTTACCATTTTACCCTGTTCAGACCTACCGCTTACCTGTTTCAGACCCAAATCCTAACTTGTTTTCACTGACTCTATCGCCTAAAATTCAATATGACAGATAGAGATTCATACAAATAACCAGTCCATACCCCGCAAAGGTAACGGTGGAGAACAAAATATATCTCGCCTACTTTCTCTTACTTTCCACTTCCAGAAAAGCTTCTTGAATGGATATAACAGCTCGAAAAACAGGATCCATCTCTTTCATACTTCTCTTCTTTTTTCTCTCGATCAGTTGGGTTGCTGCGGTTCCTGCTTCTCCTCAAAATATTAATCTTCTGCTGCAGCAGGCATTGTCCGGGAAAGAAACTCAGACCTGGGGGCTGCAGAACCTTACAGAGCTGCGCACCTTTTATCAGGCCCGTGCTTATCAAAAGGCCTGGGACGAAACACTTCTGTCACGATTAATCTCTGCTCTTAACCGCTCCACGGAACACGGCTTGACCCCATGCGACTATCGTGTCAATCTCCTGGAAAATGCAGATCTTGAAGACATACGACGCGAACTCATGGCCAGCGATGCCTATTTAACCCTGGCAGGCCATATACTCACCGGCAAAGTGGATCCGATCTCTATTACCCCGAGCTGGTCTATACACAGCCGCCAGAAAGACCTGGTACAGCACCTGACAGCTGCCCTGGAAAGCGGTGAAATTGAAAAAAGCCTCAATGATCTCGCCCCGCGCTGCCATGAATATTCCACCTTAAAAAGCGCTCTTTCTCACTACCGAAAAATTGCTCAAAGTGGGGGATGGGGGCAGATTGCCCCTGGCAAAACGCTAAAACTTGGAAGTCACGATAAACGCGTGACTCAACTTCGTTCCCGTCTCCGGATAAGCGGTGACCTGGCAGCAGAGCCTGCAAACCAGGATCATGCAGAGTTTACTCTAACCCTGCATGAGGCAGTCAAAAAATTTCAGAAACGGGCCAACCTGGAAATAGACGGTATCGTTGGTCCAAACACCCTGCGCAACTTAAACCACACCCCTTTTGACAGAATTAACACGCTTCGCATCAATATGGAACGATGGCGCTGGCTCCCCGAAGACCTCGGGAAAAGACATATCCGTATCAATGTGGCCGGTTTTTATCTGGAGGCCCGCCAACAGGGAGAGTCCCCCCGTGTGCATAAAGTCATTGTCGGCCTCGGTTACCGGCAGACTCCAATTTTTTCCAATGCCATCAAATACCTGGACTTCAATCCCTACTGGTACGCGCCCAGAAAACTGGCCACCATGGACAAACTCCCAATGTTCCGTGAAGACCCAAGCTATTTCAAGCGGGCCGGATTTGAACTTATTGACAGACAAAATCAAATTGTCGATGCAGAAACAATTGACTGGAACGAACTCTCCGAAGACTACTTCCCCTATCAGCTGCGCCAGCGCCCTGGACCCCAAAATGCCCTGGGAAGGGTCAAATTCATCTTTCCCAACCAACATAATGTCTATCTCCACGACACCCCTTCCCAAGAGCTTTTTTCCAAGGTCAAACGAGTCTTTTCCTCTGGCTGTATCAGGGTGCAGACCCCCCTGGATCTTGCCCAATGGCTGCTGAAAAATGAGGATGGCTGGGACCGAGAAAAGATTGATAACATTATTACAGGAGGAGAAAAAACCAGAATTCTCCTCAAGGAACCTGTCCCCATTCATCTCCTCTATTGGACCGTCCTTGTTGATCGAGAAAGCAACGATCTCCGCTTCATTAATGACGGCTACCAACGAGATGGGCGCATTCTGCAATCACTGGATACCATATGCCCCGTGGTGGAGTAATTTCACTCATCACTCCCTGCCGGTTGAACTATTGTTCTTTTTTGACGTATTTTTCGCAAGATACCACTGCCACTTTCTTGACAAAGGCAAACTTGTCTACTTAAATAGAAAAGATACACGCAGGCGATTTCTTTTATTATGTATTTTATCTTCCCTGCCTTTTTCAACACCAGTAACTAACCGACATGCCATATCAACGCTATAATCGACGAGAACTTATCGGTAAATCACTTCAGATACTGACTGGAGTCGCCCTTCTCTCTCCGACACTTTCCATAGCCAGGAAACTTGATATCCGCGATCTTTCCTTTTTCCATACCCATACAGGTCAGGAGCTTGATGTTACCTACAGCATCGCTGGCAGATATGATCTCACTGCTCTGAAAAAAGTGAACCATCATCTCCGGGACTTCCGCACCCTGGAAATGCACCCAATAGACACTAACCTGCTGGACATACTCTATAGAATCAAAGACCAAGCGGGGGGAGGGGTTTTTGAGGTGATCTCTGGGTATCGCTCTCCCAAGACCAACTCCATGTTACGTGGCAAGAGCAACGGAGTAGCCAAACGCAGCCTGCATATGAAAGGAATGGCCATTGATGTGCGTCTGTCAGGGATCAGAATCAACGATCTTCGAGATATTGCACGTTCTGTACAGGGAGGAGGCGTTGGCTACTACCCCAAATCAGACTTTGTTCATCTCGACACCGGCAGGGTACGCACCTGGTAATATTCACCAGGGCGATGTGCACGCAGCCCCCCTATAACTCCCTGGTATTTTTGAAATCTTATTTGTTTTTGAATACATTCTCTAATAAGAATAGTGCCCCAACTTCAAGTTTTCCAAGGAGTTACCTTGATCGTTCTGTTTTAGTACAGTGAACGACCATACCTCTTGATCTGTCTGCGCATGTTGACCAGTTCCTGGTCACCCGAGATGATGACATCCTGATCAGGACTGAAATTCAGCGTGCGGCTTCTTCCCCGGTAGGCAACATTACTCAGGATAAGTTTCATTGCCTCTTTCCTGGCCAGATGCTTGTTGTTCGCACGGACAATCCACCATGGGGACGTTTTGGTATGAGTCTTCTGGAGAAGCGCCTTTTTTTTCTTCGTTATTTCATCCCACAGTTCATGTGCCTGCAAATCAATTTCACGAAGTTTCCAACTGCGCAAGGGATCGTTTTTACGAAGTGCGAATCGCCTATCCTGTTCTTCCCGGCTGACGGAGAAATAAAGTTTGAGGAGAATGGTTTGCCCTCCATCGAGAATAAAATTTTCTTCATAGGCAACCACTTTCTGTAAAAAACGTCTGTACTGCTGATTGGTGCAAAAACCCAGGACAGGTTCTATCATTCCTCGATTATACCAGGAATGATTATAGATAACGACTTCCCCTGCATGGGGAAAATGCTCTACATAACGTTTTATATGGAGTTCCGTCTTTTGCACTCCTCGGGGCTTGCCAAGAGTAATCACCCGATATCTCTTCTCATTCATATAACGGGTAATTTGCCTGACACAACCACCTCTTCCTGACGCGTCCCTTCCATCAACCAGGATTATCATTTTTTTCCCGGTACGTTCCAGGTGAGTTTGCATCTTTATCAGTTCCGCCTGATAAGGCTTTAACTCCTCGTTATTGTAATATTTGAGCAGAGTCTCAGTGAGGATCTTCTCCTTATTTTTTTC
>JAQYVF010000025.1 GCA_030145625.1 Desulfocapsa sp.
AAATATTGTGCTGGTGGATGATGTCTTTACCACCGGTACAACAGTGTCCGAATGCAGCAAGATGTTGTTGCGGGCAGGGGCCGCTGAAGTGCGTGTTGTGACTCTGGCAAGAGTACGGGAGTAAGGCCTGTTTCTCTGTTGTCCACCTTGCAAAATTGCCTTTTCGCCCAAACTCTTCGGAGTGAGGAGAATTTTATCCTCGGAATATCTAGCATATGCACCCCAATGGTACTCGTACCCGTAGTTAGGGTGATTCTTGCAGGGCACCTGCAGTGAAATTTTTTTCATGCCTCGATTTTGAACGAAAATTCTCATTTTTCAAGGTACCCCTGTTGTTTATTCTGATTCGTCCTTGAGCAGTAAAGAAAAATCTCTCAAAAATTGAAGGGAGAAGAGATCTTCATTTCTGAGTACCATTAATACTCAGGTCATCATCGCATGTTCCTCTGCAGGAATAACTCAAATCCGCCATCGGCATTATTATGACCCTTTGATGTCTTGTAGGCATAGTATGCGCTGTGCACACTATATCAGGTCAAAGTTGAGTTTCAGTGCTAAGCAACTCTTCATTTGTATTCTCAAAGGCTTTAAGCCGATTGTTTTTTTAAAAAGTCCATGTGATGTAAGAAGCGCAGTTTGTATTCTTTGCGGGATAGAATCGGAGACTCCGTTAACCTGGATTTGCAGTGGTTCATCTGGTGAGATGGGCGAGAGAGAAATGGGCTAAAAAGGTCCTCTCTTGTTATTTTATACTGCCCGGGTGACACACTGTTTTCGTCTAAAAAAATATCTCTAAAAATGTTGCATGAGAAAATCACTGGACTATGTGATATTACGAAGATATTGAATTGCTGGTGGTGTAATATGCAGTATTATGTAGTTTTTACTATCTATGTTGAGCTATCTTGAGTTAAAGGAAAATAAAATATTGTTAATAAGTTGTTTGTAAAGGTACTAAGGTTTGAAGATAACAGCAAATTAGGAGGGGGTGGGTGCTCGTCCCATGAATCGCGGGTTTCAGAGAGAGATGAATCGAGATCCCGTGAAGGTAGAGGGGTACAGAGTAGGGACAGTAATATGTGGTACGCCAGGAAAAACTTGTCCTAATCGGCTTTGACCGTGAACGAAAAATGGGGTTAATTATTCGGCGTGATTTGCGGTGGTGTATTCCACCTCCAAGACTAATCTGTAGGGAAGAGGGTTAGTCTCTGGTTCTTCTGTGAAAGGTACTGCTTTTCGTGGTCTAACAATGAAAAAAGAAGAGCAAAAAGCTTAATAGTTGTCTGATTTGGCGGAATTCCGTCATCGTTTTTTTGTCGCATTGAGGGGGGAAGATGGTCTGGGAGAAGGTGAAAGCAGTTTTAAAAGAGAGTCTAGGTGAGAGCGTTTACAGTCTATGGATCGAGCCCCTTGAGTGTGTCCATTCCGAAGCCGAAAACATACACCTTGCCTGTCCAGACCGCTTTTATCGTGCCCACCTGACTCGTAATCATCTCTGTCTGGTTCAGGAAAAGATCAATCAGCTCAGTGCTGTTCCCTGTAAAGTGACGCTTTGCGACAAGGGAGGGGAGGCCCTGCCTGCTGCAAGGCCCAAAGGTCAGCTTCGTCTGCCGCATATTCCCGAGCGTCGATCCGTTGTTCGGGCTCTGCACCCGCGCTATACCTTTGACTCCTTTATGCTGGGTGAGAGTAATCTCCTGGCCCAGTCTGCCTGTAAGTCTATGGTTAAAGGTGATGATAGTGTTGGTTCCTGTCTCTATATTAATAGTTCAACTGGGCTTGGGAAAAGTCATCTGACCCATGCCGTGGCCCACTGGTTACTGGCAGAGTCTCCTGAAACCAGGCTTCGTTATGTGACAGCTCAGCAGTTTGCCTCGGAGATGGTTCGGGGGATTCAATCCCATGATATGGATCAGTTTAAAAACAAGTATCATGATCAGTGTGATTTTTTACTGGTAGAAGATGTACACGCCCTGAAGGGAAAGAAAAAGACCCAGGAGGAGTTGAATGAACTCTTGGATTCTCTGATTAAGTCCGGTAAACGGGTGATTTTTACTGCCAATAATACCCCACGTGATCTGGATGGTATTGATAATGAATTCCGCTCTCGTATGGGAGCTGGCCTAGTGACGACCATTCAGGCCCCGGATCTCGGAACCCGTTATCGTATTGTGGAAAGCAAGGCTGCACAGTGTGGACTGGATCTGCAAGAGGATGCGATTTCCCATATCAGCGGCCAGATTAAAGGTGATGTTCGTCGAATCGAATCGGCTTTACTGGCATTGCGAGCCAAGGCTGCTCTGGTTGGGGGACAGGTAGAGATGGAGATGGTTCGGGAGGTCGTGGAAGGTCTCGTTGGAGTGTCTCAGGCCCTGACCACTAGCCTGATCGGAGAAATGATAAGTCGGGAGTTTAAGGTCAGTGTCAAGGAACTCCAGTCTCGGTCGAGAAAAAAGGTGGTGAGTTTTCCCCGCCAGGTGGCCATGTACCTGGGAAGAAAACATACCTCCGAGTCTCTGGCTGATATCGGTCAGGCCTTTAATCGAAACCACGCCACTGTTCTTCATGCGGTGAAGGTGGTTTCAAACCTCTGTCTTCACGATACTTCAGTTCGGCGGCAGATGGAAATTCTTGATCGAAAAATGAGTCAGCTCTAATGCGTCGAGGGTGAAGGGTACCTTGAAAGATTAGAATTTTCGTTCAAAATCGAGGCATGAAAAAAATTTACCACAGGTGCCCTGCAAGAATCACCCTAACTACGGGTACAAGTACCCTTGGGGTGCATATATTTGATATCCCGAGGATAAATATTTTTTCATAACGAAGAGTTTGGGAGAAAAGGCAATTTTGCAAGGTGGCCTGAAGTGACTCCCCTGCTGCAGGGGAGTCTTCTTTTTGCTCAAAGTGAACGCTGTTTTTGTATCCGGATTAAAAATAGACCTTTTTGACTGCTGCGTCCTGTTCTCCACTATCCTGTTCACCTTCTCTGATCGCTTCGCTTACCCGAAAAGCAGTCTTGATCATATCGTTGAGCCCGATTCCCTCCCAGCCAAATCCTGTTATATAAAGTCCTTTTTCTTTCTGCATGAGTGTGTTACGCCACTGGAGAAGGGCTGGATAGCCGGCCTCAAGCTGCGGAATGCTGCTCTGAGGGCGTAGGACACGGGAGTAGGTTGGCTCACCTGGCAGATTTAAGAGCCCTTGTAAATCTCTGACTGATTCCCTGATCAGGGTCTCGTCGTCAAGTTCCAAGCGTTCCGGATGCCGGCGACCTCCTACCAGGGCTTCCAGTAAGATGTGTCCTTCCGGGGAACGTCCGGGAAACATGTTAGAGGAGAAGAGGGCGCCCAGGCAGAAACGTTGTTCCTGTTCCGGGGTCAGGTAGCCGAATCCTGGAGGAAGGCTGGCTCCTTCCCCAAAGCCGAGGGCAATGGTGACGATCCTGGCCTCAGCTATTTTTGATTGGGGCGGAGGATCGCCCAGTGATGCGAGCAGGGCCAGGGCCTGATTCACCGGCAGGGCCAGTACCAGGTTACGACCGGTAAAGTTTCCCTGTGCTGTCTCTACTTGCCAGTACCCGTTTTCACGGGAAACAGCGTTGACCGAACAAGCGGTCAGTATCTCTTTTTCTGTGTCCAGATCCTGGCTTAATCGTTCGGCAAGACGATTCATGCCCTGGGGGAAGCTGGTCATGGCAGGTAAGCCTTTTTTCTTTCCCTTGTTCTTGCTTCCTGCTGCTTTCATCTTTTTCAGGAGCCCCCGGATTACTGAACCGTGTTCCTTTTCTACCTGTCGTACACCGGGCATGACTCCGTCAATGACCAGTCGTTCCAGGTCACCGGCATAGGTTCCGGTGAAGACGGCATCCACATAAGGGAGCAGGGCTTGACCGAAACGGTAGCGTACCCACTCGCTCACTGTCGGTTCGCCGGGTAGCGGTTTCTTCCAGAGGTCAGCGGCAACGCGCAATTTCTGAAGTGGTGAGATAAGTGGTGCAGCCAGGATCTTTGTTGGTGTCTGGGGGATGAGTTTGAGGTTGCCGTTCATGCAGACATAGCGGACAAACTTGGCGAGAGGTGCCTTCACACATTCCTGGTCCAGTCCGGTCTCTGCAAGTAGAGTACGGCTTTCGGGGCAATTGTCGAGGAAGCCATGGGGGCCGCCCTCTGCCACATAGCCGTTTTCCGGATGGCTCCATATGGCTCCGCCGGTTTTTTCAGACTGCTCCAGAAGGAGAAAGGAGTGGCCGGGGATTTGTCGCAGTTTCCAGGCAACGGTGAGCCCGGAGAGGCCAGCCCCGATAATGATGGTATCTTTAATGTTTTTCATTGGATAGTTGCTTTAAGTTTTCCTTTGTTTTCAATAACTATTTCAATCCAGCCGCCGTTGCTGATCATTCCCGGATTGAGTATCAAGGTTTCGCCGATTTGGTCACTGCCCTTTGCTTCGTGGATGTGACCGGTGAGACAAAGCGGCGGTTGGCTTCGCTCAATAAAACTACGTACAGCCAAAGATCCCACATGACTGCCATCCGGCAGAAGGTCAAGGGCCGTATCCAGAGGTGGGGTGTGAGAGACGAGGATCAGTGGGATCTGGTGACGCTCAAGGGGTTCGGCCAGTTCGATATAGTTTCTGGCCTGGAGATATGCCTGGTCCAGAGTGCGGCCCAGTTCTTTTTCACTAAATTCGGTAGGCGTGTTGAATGGGGTGGGGTTGGAGCCGCCGCAGCCCATGAGGCAGACCCCGCGTCTGAAGAGTCGGGCCTGGCCGTGAATGTTCATATTCAGGGCATCCAGGTAATCATTGATTTCAAATTCATCTAGGTTGCCCACCTGGGCCAATACATGGGGGTTGACCGCAAGGACCTGATTGAGGACTTCGCGGGCATCGTGTCGAGACCCGTAGTTGGTGAGATCACCTGTGAGGATGATCAGATCTGCTGAAGAAATATCCGGAATTTTAGCAAAATTTCCAAGGGACATGTGGATGTCACCAAAAGCTATGATTCTCATATCGTTCTCCTCAGTGGGTATGGCGTTGCAAGAACTCTTCGGCTGCTTTGTTGTTACAAAATTGCAGATGAAAGTTTTTGAAGTCTGTGCATTTTTAATTAGCCATCGGATTTCGACTTCCTTGACACTAAAACACTTACTCAACCCCAAGAAAACAGCGTTTTGTTCTGCACAGTGGGCTTGACAGCAAGGGATGTATGTTTATCATTTTGGCCGACTTCGGGAAAAAAAGCAACGGAATTGGGCTCGACCCATTCATCCATATCCCTGATACCGGTCGTAAGCAGTAGAGGTTTTGTTACGAAGATGTATCTCAGAATATAATTGACAGAGGAGGATTGTTACAGATGAGCAGTCAAACAAGCACCCATGAGTTTCAGGCAGAAACAAAGAAACTTCTTGATATCGTTATTCATTCGCTTTACACGGAGCGTGATATTTTTATCCGTGAATTGATTTCAAATGGTTCCGATGCGTTGGAAAAGATGCGTCACGAGAGCCTGCTGAAAAAGGAAGTTTTTGATGGGCATGTGCCACTGGAGATCTCCATTGATCTTGATGAGAAGGAGCATACCCTGACCATCACCGATAGCGGCATTGGCATGACCAGGGCAGAGCTTGAGACGAATCTGGGTACCATTGCCCACTCCGGCTCCGGGACTTTTGTTGCAGAGCTTGCTGAGGCGGCGAAAAAGGATGTGAGCCTGATTGGTCAGTTTGGAGTTGGCTTTTATGCCGCCTTTATGGCAGCGGAAAAAGTCACGGTGCAGAGTCGTTCCTGGGATGGTTCCGAAGGAAATGAGTGGGTCTCTGATGGAACGGGTAGTTTTTCCATCACTGAATGTCCGGGGTTGCATCGCGGAACCAGAATTATTATTGACCTGAAGGAAGACGCCCACGGGTATGCTGAAAAGTGGAAGGTGGAAAATATCATCAAACAATACTCTTCTTTTGTCCCCTTTCCCATCAAGCTTGAGGGGGAGACAGTCAATACGGTACAGGCCATCTGGACCCGAAGTAAGAATGAGATCACTGAAGAGGAGTATAACGACTTTTATAAGTTTGTCGGTAACGCCATGGATGAGCCCCAGTTTCGCCTCCATTTCTCTGTGGATGCTCCCCTGGCCATTAACGCCGTCCTCTTTGTTCCCAAAGAGAATTTTGAGGGTATGGGATTTGGCCGGGTTGATCCCGGAGTAAACCTCTACTGTCAGCGTATCCTTATTGATCAGCACTCTGAGCATATCTTGCCGGAGTGGCTGCGCTTCCTCAAAGGGGTGGTGGACAGTGAAGACCTGCCCCTCAATATCTCCCGTCAGGCTCTCCAGGATAATGCCCTGGTCCTTAAGCTGCGCAAGGTGATTACCAAACGCTTTCTTAAATTTCTCGACGAGGAAGCCAAACGGGATGCAGATGCCTACCTTGATTTCTGGAATACTTTTGGAATTTATCTTAAAGAGGGTGTGACCTCTGATTTTGAGTTTCAGAAGGAACTGGCCAAACTGGTTCGTTTCGAATCTTCCCGTTCCGAAGATGGTAAACCCACCTCCCTTACTGAATATGTGGAAGGTATGGACGAGGGTCAGGAAGAAATCTATTATATCAATGGTCCCAACCGGGCCGCCATTGAATCAGGTCCCTATGTGGAGATGTTCACCAAAAAGAATATCGAAATTCTCTACACCATGGAGCCCATTGATGATTTTGTCCTCAATCATTTAGGTGAGTTTGATGGCAAGAAACTGGTCTCTGCGGATCGGGCCGATCTTGATCTGTCCTCTGCCGATGATGAGGCTGCAGAGACCGAAAATAAAGAGAAGCTAGGAAGCGAGGCTGGAGTTGAACTCATTTCCTGGCTTAAAAAGACCCTGGAAGACAAAGTGGCTGAGGTCATCGAGTCGAAACGTCTGGTGGATTCGCCTGCTATGATTGTTAATCCGGACGGTTTTATGACTTCTTCCATGGAACGGGTCATGGCAGCCAGTCGCATGGAGAAGGGGATGGTTCCCGAGAGCTCCAAAAAGAACCTGGAGATCAACCTTGCCAGTCCCTTGATTAAGCAGTTGGCGGAGCTTGTGAAAAACGACGAGCCCTTTGCTGCTGATGTAGCTGCTCAGATCTATGATAACGCCATGATTCAGGCAGGCCTGGTTGTGGACCCCATGGTCATGGTAGAGCGGAATTATAAGATTTTGAACAAGGCCGTGGGTGCCTGAACTGTTTAATTGTTAAAGGGAATTTATTTCAAGTAGAAGCCGGAGACACCAAGAGTTCACCACTCTTTCTCTCTTCCCATAAGCTGGCGGATAAATTAAAGAGTCAGCCAACAGGGAGAGAGTGATAGTGTCCCCAGGGGTGCTGCCGTTTTGGAGCAAAGATGGGTGCGGGTGAACTCTTACTTGAAAAAAGACGCTCTTCGGGCTATAGAACGGTTGAAATTACTAACTTCACGGTTTTTTTAACCGTTCATTTTCAATGGGAGATTCTCATGTCAATGACTCGTCGTCCTCTTTTTTTTCTGTTAATAGCTCTCTTTGTGGCTCTAGTCCTGGGTGGATGTTCCAAGGGGCCGGTTCGTCATCTGGCATCCGATGTCTGTATGGTTAAGGCTGGACAGACCAGTCGTCAGGAGGTCCTTGAGTTGATGGGAGAACCTGACGCCAAACGAATGGTGGCGCCATCAACGGAACAGTGGGTCTATTATGAGGAGGACAAATCCTCTTTGCAGTCTGCCCCTGTAGTGGGTGGGACCTTTGATCCCAGCGGTTATCATATGGTGGTGATAACCCTTGCCGGTGATACGGTTTCCACGTGCCGCTATAGTGCCTATGATGAAGATGAATTTGACTGGCAGGATGACTATTCCTGGCAAGAGATCGAAAAATGACGGATCGCTTCGCCACAGTGCGAGAGCGGATGGTGCAGGAACAGATCCTCTGTCGTGGGGTGACGGATACGCCTACCCTGCAGGCCATGGCAGAGGTGCCCAGGCATCTCTTTGTTGATGATGCCATGCAGGCCAGTGCCTATGGTGACCACCCCCTTCCCATTGCCGGTGGACAGACCATTTCTCAACCGTATATCGTGGCAGCCATGACTCAGGCCCTGCAGCTGCAGGGAGACGAAAAGGTCCTGGAGATCGGCACCGGTTCCGGTTATCAGGCCGCTATTCTTTCCAGGCTCTGTACCAAAGTTTACACTGTGGAACGGATCAACACCCTTCTGGCCGGAGCTCGCAGGGTTTTTGATCAGCTTCACTACTACAATATCCTCTCCCGGCTAGATGACGGGACTCTGGGCTGGGTCGAGCATGCACCCTATGATGCCATCATCGTTACTGCCGGTGGGCCTGAGATCCCTGATTCCTTAGTGGAACAGCTGGCAGATCCTGGTCGCTTGGTGATCCCTGTGGGCGATCGCGATGTGCAGGAGCTGCAGCTCCTCACCAAGGAAGAGGGAGAGATCAAGATTCAACGTCTGGAGAGTGTACGGTTTGTCAGTCTCATTGGAGAACAGGGCTGGAATGGATGAGCCTGAGAAAAAGAAGGGGATGATTCGCAGGCTCTACGACTGGATGTTACACTGGGCAGACAGTCGATACGGTCTGCCAGCCTTGGTGGTACTCTCTTTTGCTGAGTCAAGTTTTTTTCCTATCCCACCGGATGTTCTGCTCATTGCTTTGGTCCTCGGGGCGAGCAGTCGCTGGTATAAATATGCCTTCTGGTGCACTCTTGCCTCGGTGGCTGGCGGCCTGGCCGGATATGGGATCGGTGTTTTTGCCTGGGAGACCATGGGGCGATGGATAGTTGAGAATGTGGCCCACATGTCTTTGGTGGATGTCAATGGCCGACTGGATATTGCCCTTCCGGCCTATCTTATTTCCGCTATGGGGAGTTCGTTGGGCGGGGAGTACTTGTTCCAGGTCTATGACCACTGGAATGCATGGATCGTTTTTGTCTTTGGCCTGACCCCCTTACCTTACAAATTGACCACCATCACTGCCGGGGTGGCCAGGGTTAATTTGCCTGTCTTCCTGGTGGCTTCACTGGTGGCCAGAGCCTGTCGGTTCTTTTTCGTTGCCTGGCTGCTTTATAAATGGGGGCCACCTGCCAAACGATTTATTGATCGCTACTTCAACATACTCTGCGTTCTCTTTATTTTTCTGCTTGTCGGCGGTTTTGCACTGTTGAAGGTGGTTTTCTGAAAATTTCTTTTAAGGTTTTAAGGTGTCACTTGGTGAAGTCTCAATTTTCTGCTCTGCTATAAACCCTGGCTAAAGTGTCATTGCCTCTCGGCAGCAGACAGGGAACAGACTCACATCTTCCACTGTTGTTCGAGGAAATTAAGCCCGCTATGATTGGTGAGATCGAGTTGGATAGGGGTTACTGAGATGTATCCTTTTCTGACAGCATGTTCATCGGTGTCACTGCCTCCCGTCCACTGTACTGTACCGCCCCCAATCCAGTAGTGTTTCCGTCCCCAGGGGTCAAAGGTTTCCTGGATGGCATCTTTATAGATCCTTCGCCCCTGCACAGTAAAACGAATGCCCTTGATTTCCCCTGCCGGGAGGTCAGGGATGTTGACATTGAGCAGGGTGGCTGGAGGGAGGCCAAAGCTCAGAGCCATGGATGCCAGTTTCCAGGCAACACCGGCGGCCACGGTGAAGTTATGGGGGGAGTCGCCTCCTAAGGAAAAAGCCAGGGAGGGGACACCATACATGGTGCCTTCAATGGCTGCAGAGACTGTCCCCGAATAGCTGATGTCATCGCCGAGGTTAGTGCCGGGGTTGATACCGGAAACCAGCAAGGTGGGTGGCTTAGACAGAATTTTACGCATACCGATGGTGATGCAGTCGGTGGGGGTGCCGTCCAGGGTGTAGATTTCATCATCCAGTTGCTTGACCTGCAACGGCCGATTCATGGTCAGGGAGTGACTGACTGCAGAGTTGTCCCGCTCAGGAGCCACAAGGACTGCCCGTCCAAGGGAGGCAACCGCCTCAAAGAGAGCACGTACCCCAGGGGCATATACGCCATCGTCATTGGTGACGAGAATCACCGGTTTTTGATTCATTGCTGTTTCCTTTTTCATCCTTGATGAGTCGGCTACGATAAGCTGGAGTTGAGCGTGGTGGCAAGTCTTCTCACCTGTTGCATGGTTTCTTTAAGGTCGAAAGAGAGAAACTTTCGTTCTCTTAACACGACGTCACCATTAATGATGACGTCTGTAACGTCTGCTCCATTAGCACTGTAGACCAGCAGGTCTCCGTTATAACAGGGCTGGAGGTGGGGCTGGTTCAGGTCAAGGAGGATCAGGTCGGCCATGTAGTCAGGAGCTATCTTTCCCAGCCTTGAGAAACCCAGGATTCGGGCATTGACCTCGGTGGCTGAGGCCAGTGCGTTTTGGGCCGACATGGCTGTGGCTTCCAGGGTACACATCTTTTGTCCCTTGCTCAGGATATCCATCTCCCGGAAGAGGTCCAGACTGTTGTTGCTGGCACTGCCGTCAGTGCCCAGGCCCACAGGAATGTTCAGCTTTTCCAACTCAGTTACCCGGGCAATGCCGGAGGCAAGTTTGAAGTGGCTCTGGGGGCAGACCACAACCCCTGCACCACTCTCCTGAATAATTTTCCTGTCCTCTTCATCAAGCCATACGCAGTGGATAAGGATAGTGTTAGCATCAAGGAGGTCAAGGGCTGCCAGGTGGCGGATAGGGCTTGTGCCTTGCGGATCCATGAGGAGTTCCGGTTCCAGGCGACTTTCGGCTACATGGATAAAGAAAGGTGCCTGGTACTTTGCGGCCAGTTTTTTTGCGCGCTGCAGGGTGTCAGGTGAGCAGGTATAAGGAGAGTGGGCAAAGATCCCAGGCCTGATACGCTCGTTTTTATCCTGCCAGGCCGAGAGAAAGGCCTCGGCAGCATCTATATTGTTTTTTGGGTCTGCAACTCCGGGGGCGGGAAAATCAATGATCCCCTGGGCCGGAATGGCCCTCATGCCTGTATCAAGGAGTGCCTGGGCAGTCTGTTCTTCGTGAAAATAGCCGTCGGCCACGGTGCAGGTGCCTGACAAAATCATCTCGGCTGCAGCCAGTTTGGAGCACCAGTAGACCATCTCCGGGCTGACGTGAGCGGCTTCTGCCGGGAAAATGTGGTCGTTTAACCATTCCCCCAGCTCCAGATCGTCGGCCAGTCCACGAAAGAGAGTCATGGCACAGTGGTTGTGGCCATTGATCAGACCAGGCATGAGCAGTTTGCCTTTTCCGTCGATCAGGGTGGCATCATCCTGCGGGGGGAGCGTGTCCATGGGGCCAAAGGAGTGGATAGTGTTCCCTTGGGTGAGGAGCCAGTGATTGCCAAGAAGAGGTGTGGCTGGATCGGTGAACAGAGTGACATCTGTAATGAGTATGGATTTGTTCATAGTCGTAGCGTGTCCGGGCAGGATTCAGAGTGGAAAAGAGGTTAAAAAAAAGGGCTTTTTCTGCAGGAGACGAGTATATTATCCTATTTTGCACTCTTTGTCGTGAATTTTACCATTGTTCGGGAAAACCTCTGTTGCTGTTGAAGGTACAAGGTGCTGACAATGATGTTTGTTTTTATAACTAATAATCAGGAGTTTTTTTATGGGTTTTCGCTGTGGTATAGTTGGGCTTCCCAACGTGGGGAAGTCGACTATCTTTAATGCATTAACTGCAGCCGGCATTGGCGCCGAGAATTATCCTTTTTGTACCATTGAACCCAACGTCGGGATTGTCCCGGTTCCGGACAAGCGGCTTGATGTCCTGGCTGAGATGGCTAAAACAAAAAGTAAGATCTCCACACAGATGGAGTTCGTTGATATAGCCGGTCTGGTCAAAGGGGCCAGCCAGGGAGAAGGGCTGGGGAATCAATTTCTTGGACACATCAGGCAGGTGGATGCCATTGTTCATGTCATTCGCTGTTTTGAGGATGAGAACATCGTCCATGTGGATGGTTCCATTGACCCGGCAAGGGACAAGGAAGTAATCACCATGGAGTTGATTTTTGCCGATCTTGACACTGTGGAGAAACGCTTGAAAAAGGCACAGACTCAGGCCAAGTCAGGGGATAAGACCTTGAAGGCCCAGGCCCTGTTTCTGGAAAAGCTGCGTGATGTCCTAGATAGCGGTGCTTCTGCCAGAAGCCTTGCACCGGAGAGTGATCTGGAAAAAGAGCTTCTCCGCGATCTCTGCCTGCTCACAGACAAGCCTGTCCTCTACGTGGCCAATGTGGCAGAAGAAGATGTAATGGAGGGCAATGAATATGTCCGCGTCCTGGAAAAGATCGCTGCAGAAGAAGATGATGGGGTGGTGGTAATCGCCGGCAGTATTGAGCAGGAACTGAGTCAGCTTGATGCCGAAGAACAGCAGGAGTTTCTGGCAGATATGGGCATGGAGGAACCTGGCCTGAATCGTCTGATCCATGCCGGATATGAACTCCTGGGGCTCATTACCTATTTTACCGTGGGAGAAAAAGAGACTCGTGCCTGGACCATAACTCGTGGAACCTCTGCTCCGGGTGCTGCCGGAAAGATTCATTCTGATTTTGAGCGGGGATTTATCCGCTCTGAAACCATCAGTTATGATGACTTTGTTGCCTGTGGTGGTGAGAACAAGGCCAAGGAAAAGGGTTTGATGCGATCAGAAGGGAAGGAATACATCGTTGCTGACGGAGACTGTATGCATTTCCGTTTTAATGTCTAAAGACCACCTTACAAAATTACCTTTTCGCCCAAACTCTTCGTTATGGGGAAAGTTTTATCTTCGGAATATCAAATGTATGTCTGCAGTAAAGTTTTTCTCATGCCTCGATTTTGAACGAAAATTCTAATTTTCCAAGGTACCCTAAAGGGTAAAGAGAGAAGATTTAAAAAAAACAGGTGCCTGCTGTGTCTGAACAAATTTCACTAAATGAAATGAGCAAAACACAATTTGTGAAAGATCTCGAGGAGGGAGTGCGAGTTGATGATCTGTTTCTGATCAAGTCTTCTCGTCTGGCAGAGACCCGGGCCGGGAAACCTTATCTCCAGCTCTCAGTCATGGACCGGAGCGGCGAAATCAACGGTCCTGTCTGGGAACGGGCAGAGGAACTGGCTCCTCACTGTCAGAGTGGGAGTTTTGTTCGTCTGCAGGGGATGGTGCAGTCCTATCGGCAACAACTGCAGCTGAAGATCGATTCCCTGCAACCATGGCCCCGCGATGATGTCTGTTTTGCTGACTTTGTTCCCAGTTGCAGCAGGGACAGAGAGGAAATGGCAGATCAGCTTCAGGGCCTGATTCGCTCTGTTGATAATCCATACCTGAAAAAACTCCTTAACCGTTTTTTGAAAAATGAACCGATGTGGCAAAAGTTTCAGGAAGCGCCTGCAGCCAAGGGGATTCATCATGCCTACCTGGGAGGCTTGCTGGAGCATTCTCTTTCCGTGGCAGTGTTGGCCGACACGATTTCCGCACATTATCCCGGTGTAGATCGTTCTCTGCTGATAGCCGGAGCCTTGCTCCATGATGTGGGTAAGGTGGAAGAGTTGCAGATGGAGCTGGCCTTGATTGATTACACCCCGCGTGGCCGATTGAAGGGACATTTGGTTATGGGCAGTGAGATGGTGGCAGCAGAGTCGGCACAGATCAAAAATTTTCCCGTAGAACTTTTGGAACAACTTCAGCACCTGATTCTCAGCCATCATGGCAGGCAGGAGTTCGGTTCTCCAACGGTACCCATGACCATTGAGGCCTTTCTCCTCAGTTTTATCGATGACCTGGATGCAAAAATGAATCTTATGGAGCAGCTCAGGACGAAGATGACGGAATCGGGACTGCAGTGGACTGAATATCAGCGTTCTCTGGAACGTTTTCTCTATCTCAGTCCCATGCCGGCAGAAGAAGAGCGGTCTGAGAAGCCCGAGAGGCAGGCATCTACTACCGGTCGTCAACAGACCCTGTTTTAGGGTCTTGGATGAGGGTGTTAAGGGGCTGTTTCTCAGGATAGAATCGCATTGCAGGTGGCCTTATGATGACAGGCGAAAAAGAAGACAGAGAACTAAGTGAACTCCTCATCGGAGGCAAGCCGTTTTTGGGTCATAAACAAGCCAGAAATCTGCTGACCAGGAGTCTTGCTTCTCATCGTCTGGCTCATGCCTACCTGTTTCAAGGGCCGGAAGGGGTAGGAAAACAGCTTTTTGCAAGGGGATTGACGGCGGCAGTAAACTGTGCTGCCGGAAAAGGGCTTGCAGCCTGCGGCCTCTGTGCCGGCTGCAGGAAGTTCTTCTCTGCTGGCCACCCTGATTTTTTGCTTGTCTCACCGGAAAAGGGCGCCATTAAGATTAATCAGGTCCGGGAGTTGATCAAAAAACTCTCTTATGCACCCTATGAAGCCCGCATGCGGGTGGTTTTGATTGAAGATGTCCACACCATGCGCCGGGAGGCGGCCAACAGTTTACTCAAGACCTTGGAGGAGCCGCCGGAAGATAATCTTCTTATCCTCACTGCAGATTCTTCAAGGAGCATCCTGCCGACGATCAGTTCCAGGTGTCAGACTATTCCCTTTTATCCACTGACTCTTGAGGAGACTGTGGAAATTGTTCTCAGGGAGAACAGAGGAGTGGGACGGGAGACGGCAATGCTTCTGGCCAGATTGGCCGAGGGGAGTCCGGGAAGGGCGCTACTCCTTCACAAAAAGGATCTGGTGAGTTTTGGGACGCGGGTTGTGGATTTGATCAGTGATCCTGGTAAGGGCGGGGGGCAGCATGTAGGGCTTTTTCTGCAGATGGCAGAGGCCATGGCAGGGCTTAAGGAGGATCTTGGCTGCCTTTTTGGTCTGTTGCGTCTCTGGATCAGGGACGGTTTGTTCAGCGACTCTTGCCAAGAGGTGACGACCAGTATCATGGGGACTCGGAAAGACTGGAATTCTGAACAATATTTTGCTAAACTGCAGGCTATTGACCGGGCGGAAAAAGAATTGAATCGGAACTGTAATCGAACGTTAGTCTGTGAGGTGCTTCTTTTTCAACTTCAGGCATGATCAGCAGTCCCCATTGAGAAAGACTCTTTTGCTCCAGTGGGCGCCTTGAGCGTTCGCCGGATTCTTTGCTGTACTGGGAGAAATATTCATTAATATCGGTTGGATGTGCTGCGGACCCTTTTGCTCCGGATATCTCGCGCTTCAATAAAAAAAACTCGTTTCCGAAATGGCACGAACTGCTTGATGATACGCAGAAAATTTCAATAGACTTTATGGCAGGTTATGGCAGAACCGCAGGAAGAAGACAGTAATAAACAGGAAGGGCAGGAGAAAACGAAGCAGGAAGAGTCGTTTTTTTATCGTTTTCGTTTTCGTGATTCTGGCCAGGAGTTCACGGGTAAGTCATCGCTGAATGACCTACTAAGAGGTGATGTGGTCATGGTTCGAAGTGAGTATGGACTGGAGCCGGCTACTATCAGCAGCTCTGCTCCAGCCTGTCGAGATGCAAAAAAAGAGCGTCGGGCGAGCTATGAACTGGCACGGCGAGCCGGTCATGAGGAGTGTGATCGCTACGTCAATATTCCTTTTGAAGAGGCTTCGGCTTTTAATACCTGTAAGAAATTGATTCAAAAGCATTCCTTGCATATGCGTCTTGTCAGGGTTGAGTGCTTTTTTAACGGCAGTAAAATGATTTTCTATTTTACTGCCGATAAACGGGTGGATTTCAGGGCGCTGGTCAAAGACCTGGTTCAGGAGTTTCGTACCAGGGTAGAGATGCGTCAGGTGGGAGTCCGCCATGAGACCAAGATGCTCGGCGGGGTTGGTACCTGCGGGCGAGAGCTCTGCTGTTCCGCCCACATGAAAAAGTTTGACTCCGTGTCCATCAAAATGGCGAAAGAGCAGGATTTGCCGTTAAATCCTGCCAAGATATCAGGGGTCTGTAATCGGCTGCTCTGCTGCCTGACTTATGAATTTGAGACCTATAAGCGAGAGCGCAAGGGAATGCCCAAGCCTGGAAAAAAGATCCTGGTGGATGGCCGGACTCTGCGGGTCAAACGTCAGAACCCTCTGCAAAGAACTCTATTGGTGGTGGATCAGGAAGGAGAACAACATCTGTTAACAGCCGCTGAATGGCAAAATTGTGAAGTATTGAAAACAGAAAGACCACCGAAAAAAAAGAAAAAGGAAAAAGGAAAAAAAGCTAATAAGGAAAAGTAAGTCCTCGCGATATATTTTTTGTGGGCGAACTTTTTTTTGTTGAGATAGACAGATCATGACAACCTATATAACCACCCCCATCTACTATGTGAATGCAGAGCCGCATCTTGGCCATGCTTATACAACCATTGTTGCTGATACCTATTCTCGTTTTCGACGTCTCCAGGGCGAGAAGGTGCGTTTCCAGACCGGAACCGATGAACACGGAGATAAAATTGCTGAGGCCGCAGCCCGAGAAGGGGTGAGTCCCAAGGAATATGTGGATCGAATCAGCGGGATGTTTAGAGATACCTGGCCCTTGTTGGGTGTTGCGCCGGATAATTTTATTCGTACGACCGATGCAAAACACATGTCCACGGTCCAGAAAATTCTCCAGCAAGTCTATGACCAGGGAGATATCTATTTTGATGAGTACTCCGGACTCTACTGCAAAGGGTGCGAACGCTTCCTGACCGAAAAGGAACTGGTGGACGGAAAATGTCCGGACCATCAGATTGCGCCTGCACAGATTGCCGAGCAGAACTATTTTTTCCGCATGTCGCGCTATCAGCAGCAGTTGATCGATCACATTCAGGCCAATCCCGAGTTTATTACTCCGGAGAGGTATCGAAATGAGGTCCTCTCTTTCCTCAGCGAGCCTCTGGAAGATCTCTGTATCTCTCGTCCTACATCCCGTCTCACCTGGGGGATTCCACTTCCCTTTGATGACTCCTTTGTTACCTATGTCTGGTTTGACGCTCTGATTAATTATCTTACCGGATTGGGGTATCCAGATGGTGAGGAATTTGAGAGCTACTGGGGGGTGGCTGAACATTTAATTGCCAAGGATATCTTAAAGCCCCACGCCATTTATTGGCCTACCATGATTCTTTCTCTGGGCTTGCCCCTGTATAAAAAACTCCATGTTCACGGTTATTGGAATGTCGATGAAACCAAGATGTCTAAGAGTATCGGTAACGTTGTTCGCCCTGCTGAGCTGGTGGAAGAGTACGGGGTGGACTGCCTCCGTTATTTTACTTTGCGGGAGATGTCCTTTGGTCTAGATGCCTCCTTTAGCTCTGAGTCCATTGTGGCAAGAAAAAATTCAGATCTGGCCAATGATCTGGGTAATCTTTACAGCCGTTCCATGGCAATGCTTGTGAAATACACAGGCGGTGTTGTGCCAAATCCTGCTGCTGACCAGACGAGTGATACTGTTCTTGAAGAACTGGCCGGATCAGTTTTGCTCCGTTATCAGGAGGCCATGGAGAACTTCCAGTTTCACCGTGCCCTTCAGGCCATGTGGGAGTTGATCAGTCTGGCCAATAAGTATATCGTCACCAATGAACCCTGGGCTCTGGCCAAGGATCCCGGACAGGAAGGTCGGCTCCATGCTGTGCTCTATAATCTGGTTGAAGTCCTGCGCCTGCTCACTCTCCTTCTCCAGCCTGTTATGCCCGGGACCTGTGCGAAGATGGCTACCGGCTTAGGCCTGGAGGGCGACAGCCCGCTGGTGAACAGTTTGGAGATTGGCGGGGGCTGGGGACTTCTGCCGGTTGGGACTGAGCTACAGAAGATTGATGCCCTCTTTCCCCGGGTTGAACAAAAGAAGGTGAAACAGCCTGTCCAGAAAGTATCGGGGAAGAAGAAAAAAGAAAAAGTAAAAGCGGAACCCCTTGCAGGGATAATCACCTTTGATCAATTCAAGGCAGTGGAATTGCGGGTGGCGGAAATTGTGGCCGCCGAGCCGGTGAAAAAATCGGATCGATTGCTCAAGCTCACGGTCAAGGCCCCCGAAGAGCGGGTCATTGTCGCAGGAATTGCAGAATATTATCGCCCGGAGGAAATCGTTGGCATGCTGGTCCTGATCGTGGCCAACCTCGAACCGGTTCGCCTGATGGGTGTTGAGTCTCAGGGTATGGTTCTAGCAGCGAAGATGGAAGAGGAGGGCAAGAGTCGTCTGGTCCTTTCCACAGTAAGCGGCCCTGTGGTACCAGGCTCCCGTGTGGCCTGAAATTGATGAAAAGTTTTTTCGACACCCAAAAAAAGATGGAGTATTTAAATGTTTGTTGTAAATAATTTTATGATGGCCATTGCGCAGCTGATTGATTTTCTGCTTACGGCCTACATGTGGATCATCATCGGTCGGGCTGTGATATCCTGGGTCAATGCAGATCCACATAATCCCATAGTTCGTTTTCTCTATGAGGCCACTGAACCATTACTTAGCCGTATCAGACGGATGTTGCCGTTGAGTATGGGAGGGATTGATTTTTCGCCGATGATCCTGATTATGGCGATTATGTTTCTTCAGAGTTTTCTTGTCCCCACCCTGAAACAGTTGGCTGTGGGAATGGGATAAGCCCGGCCCAAGGCTGATCCGGCAAGTATCTGTCCATTGAAAAAGGAAGTGTCTCTTATGTCTATTACTCCGCAGCTTATCAAGGACCAGGAATTTCAAGTCAAGTTCAGGGGCTTTGACCCCATTGAAGTGAGAGATTATCTGCAGACCATTGCCGATGAATTTTTTGATCTGCAGGAACAGTATAAAGAACACCTTGAAGAGCTGGAGGGCTTGCGTCAGGAGAAGGACACTTTTGAGACCTATAACAGTTCCCTTGAAACTGATATGCAGTTTACCCGGAAGATCTCAGAGGAGCTGAAGGATGGTTGTGCTCTGAAGGAAGAGAAAATTAAGGAGCTGACAAAAGAGATTGATGAGCTCCATCTCCGCATTGGTGATATCGAACAGGAAAAAGCGGAACAGGAAGAAGAGGTTAGTGCTGCTGAGGCCAGAATAAAAGAGGCGGAAGAGGCCTTGAAAGTCGTGAGTGAGGAGAAGGAAGGGCTGGGCCGCAAGGTAGAGTCGCTGAAGGAACAGAATGATGATCTAAGAAAGGAAGAGGTCGATTTTAAGTCTACCCTGGCCTCAGCACAGCGTTTTGCAGAGGACCTGAAAGAAAAGAGCCGAGTAGAGGCTGCGGAAATGATTGCAGCGGCGCATGCTGAGATCAATAAGGTCCGAGATGATGCGCAGGCCGAATTGGAACGTTTGCCCCGGGAGATTGATGCTCTTCTGAAAAAGAGGGGAGAGGTCAAAGGGGAGCTGAAGGGGATACTTGAGACCTATCTGGAAACCCTTGATGTCTTTTACCCGGAAGAGAAAGAAGAGCAGGCCACTGAGATAGAATATGACACTGAACTTTTTCAGAAGGTGGCGATCGGAGAGGATGGCCTTTTGAATCCGGAAGACTTGGAGAAGGTTGAGATGGGTTTGGAAACGCCCCTTTCTTCAGAGTCGGTGGATGAAGAGTCCTTGGCCTCTTTACTTGGCGATAATCGAGAGGAGGGTGAAGATATTGATCTCAAACAAATGTTTAGCTTGGATTTAAAAGAAGAGGATGACGAAAAAAGATCTTCTTGAGATGTCCTTTCTTTCCATGCAGAAAGATGGCAGGGTCCTTCTTGATCTGTATGTGCAACCCAGGTCTTCCCGCAATGGCCTGGTTGGAATTCATGATAATTCAGTAAAACTGGCAATTACGGCTCCACCAGTAGATGGAAAGGCCAATGCTGCTGTGGTCAATTTCCTTGCTTCTTTCCTTGGATTGAAAAAAAAAGATATAGAAATTAAGCATGGCCTCAATTCCAGGAACAAGGGAGTCCTGATTGGTGTGTTAGATGGCGAGGAGATCAGAATGCGGATTCTTGCTGCTCTTTCTACCTGAACTCTTATGAAATGCGCTCAAAGGAGATGTTTATGGTAAAATATGTTGTTGGTAACTGGAAGTGTAACAAGGGGCGGGAAGCGGCAAGGGAATGGTTTGCAGAGTTTGCCGGACTGTATCGTCCTGTTGATGGCCTGGAGGTTATTGTTGCTCCTTCTCTTATCTGTCTCCTGCCTCTCTGTGAGTATGTCCAGGCCCTTCAGCTTGAAAATGTCTCCTTGGCAGCGCAGGATGTATCTCCTTTCCCAAAAGGTTCTTATACCGGAGCTGTGGCAGCCGATATGCTCAAGGATCTGGTGGATTATGTTATTATCGGGCACTCTGAACGAAGAAGATATTTTCACGAAACATCTACAGACACTGCCAACAAGATGGCAGAGTCTGTAGATGTTGGCTTAAAGCCCATTGTCTGTATTGATCAGCCATATGCCATGTCTCAGCTGACGGCTTTAAACGATATTGACTGTGATGAAATGATCATCGCCTATGGTCCGGTGGAAGGAACCATGTCCAGGATTCCCGAGGAGCCGCAACGAGTGGCAGAGGCGGCCGGGTTTATCCGTCAGGTACAACCGAAAAGGCCAGTGATTTATGGTGGTTCTCTCTTCCCGGACAATGCCGAGGGCTATGTCGCCCTGCCCCAGCTTTCCGGACTTTTTGTCGGCGAGTCCAGTCTGGATGTAAAATCTTTTGTGGATATCTGCAATAAGGTGGGAGATTCCCTGAAGAGCTAGCTTGAGAATACCTTTGGGGGAGTCTACTTCTTTTTCTTTTTTGGCAGGAGAAAAGAGGCCACAAAACCGGCAGAATAGATTCCTGCCCCGATCAGTCCTATGATTCCCAATATCCCGAGAAAGCCGGATTTTTTGGAGAGGGAATCTGCAAGGATGAGAATGGATGACGCAACAATCAGGGCGGAAGTGAGCATTGATATACCCATTACCTTGCTGGAGAGTTCCACTTTGTCGGCCAGATGTTCGAATCGTCGCATCTCCAGATTCAGGGTGAAGCGGCCATGTCGTATCTGGTCCAGGATACGTTGTACGTCCGTTGGCAGATTTTCCAGGAGTTCAGCATATTCGTTCATGGTTTTTTGCATGCGTTGCCGCATGGCGGTGAAACCATATCTGTTAATGACCACTTCCTGAATCTGAGGCTCAACATGGGCCAGGACATTGAAAGTCGGATCGAACTGTTCCGCCACTCCTTCTATGGTGGTTAACGCCTTGGTGAGAAAGAGCAGGTCACTGGGGCAGAGAATGTGGTAACGCTGGAGCATGGAAAAGAAGTCGGAAAGGAGTTTGCTGATATCCAGTTGTTTGAGATCCGCATCTTCAAAGGTGGATGTCATTTGCTGCAGTTCCAGGCGAAAATTCCTTTTGTCAGTGATGGCCGGATCTACATCGGTGAGTTCGATAACCACTCGACAGAGTTTGTCGATATCTCCCTGGATAACACCAGCAACGAGATCGATGAGTTGTTCTGCTGTTTTTTTATCCAGATGTCCTGTCATACCGCAATCGATAAAACAGAGTTTCTGCTCCGGCAGGAGAAAGATGTTGCCCGGATGGGGATCGGCGTGAAAGAACCCGAAGCGAAGGCATTGTTTGAAAACAGCATCAGTGCCATTTGCCACAATTTTTCGCCGTTCCTCGGCGCGGAGCTCCTCTGGATTGACTGTTGACAGGAGCCGTCCTTGAATTTCTTCAAGGGTCAGGATATTGCGGGTGGAAGAGTCTCTATAGACCTTCGGGAAGCTTATGTTTGGATCGTCTTCAAAGTATCGGCGGAGTTTATTGGTCGCATGTGCCTCCTGGATCAAGTTCATTTCTTTGAAAATTTCCCTTGAGAATTCAGTGGATACTGCGATAGGACTGTAGCCAAGATTGGAAAAGTAAGACTCGACAAGCTGGGCCATTCCTTCGAGCAGTGCCATATCTTCTTCTACAAGTTGTCGTATTCCGGGACGCAAGACCTTGATTACCACTCGGCTTCCGTCTGTCAGTCGTGCCCGGTGTACCTGGGCCATTGAGGCAGCAGCAAGGGGAATCTCATCTATGGAAGAAAAAAGGAGGTCCAGGCGACCTGGGAATTCGTCGGCCAGGACCTTCTCTATCTCGCTAAAGGGGACCTGGCCACAATTGTCCTGAAGCTGTTTGAATTCTTCCGCCCATTCTTGTGGAATGAGATCAGGTCGGGTGGCCAGGATCTGGCCGAGTTTGATAAAGGTGGGACCCAGTTCTTCCAAGACCATGCGCAGACGAACAGGTCGGGAAAGCTTGTTGGTCTCTTGCTCACTGTCTCCATCGTTATTCCCTTTTTTGCTGCTGGAAAAAGCATCCAGCCCCATATCAACGATCACTTCTCGAAAACCGAATCTGGAAAGGACCTTGATGATCTCCGTCAACCTCTTGGTGCTGCGAATGGTCTTTTTGATATTGGTGATCTTCATTGGTGATAAAGGGGTGAAGCAAAGAGATGAGAGGTGAAGATATCGAGTACGTTCTGCAGGAAATGTATGAGAGAGCTTCCTGCAACATTAAGAAAGCATCTGCAGAATTCCTCCGTCTTTTTCAAGGCTTGTTTGCAGTTTTTCCATCCATTCTTCCAGGTGTTCTTCTTCAATAACTAGGCTATGCCTCTCCCAGAGGGATTTCGTTTCGGGGAGCAGGGTGGAAATTTGAGAGAGCAAGCTATCACTGGATTTGATAGCATCTTCATGAAACAGGATAGAAAGGATGTCGCTGAGCTGAACGATGAGGGCATAGAGTGAGTGGGCACCGTCATTTTGAGGATGGTGATGAAAGCCCACCGAGTCGAGGAGGCGTTCCGGAAACAGCCAGCGCGTAAGGAGGCGAAATCCGACCTGCTCATGGTTGATATTAAAGGTTTTACTTTCTGCTCGATGACACTTGACTTGATGAATGCCGGTGAGTTCCAGTATGGGGAGGTATTCCCCTGGCAAGGCCATTAAAATGACTAGTTTGCCTATGTCGTGGATGAGGCCGGCAATAAAGAGTTCGCTTGGAGAGCAGCCCAGATCTTCGGCAATGATCTTGGCGGCCAGTGCACAGGAGAAGGAGTGGTCCCAAAAAGCGCTAATTGTCTCTTTGCTTTCCGGGCCTATCTTTTGAAAGGAGTTGAATACGGCTTTTCCCAAGACGATATTGTGCACCTCATTAAAGCCAAGGACGGTGACTGCCTTGTCAAGAGTGGCAACCTCCCTGGGCATTCCGAAGAAGGCGGAATTGGCGATTTTGAGGATGGTGGCACACATGGACTGGTCAGGAAGGATGGCTTCCATCAGATCATTAGCAGAACTTTCAGGATCTGCGGTTACTGCCAGAACCTTGGAGACAGTTGCCGGTAGAGAGGGGAGAGAATCCACTTGATTAAAAACTTGGGTTATATACTGGTTTTGCATGAATAGTTTATCCTAAGGTATTGAGGATCCTGTCTCTGGTTTCAGTAAGGAGATGATTCTCCAGGGACAGGAAGTCTTCCTGCTCAAGGATATCGAGTAAAAGTAAGACAAGTTGTGGGTCCCACTGTTTGCCTGCGCCCTGTTCAAGCTCCTGCAGGACCTTTTTCGAGGCGAGACGTTTTCGGTAGGGCCTGTCTGTAATCATGGCGGCCAAGGCGTCGGCCAGGTTGAATGTCTTGGCACCAACCGGGATTTCATCACCGCTGAGTCCCTCAGGGTATCCTTTTCCATTATACCACTCGCGATGGCAGAGGAGAATTTGACGTTCCTGGGAAAAATAGTCGAAGAGTTGAGTCAATTCAACAAATTTGTAAGGAAGGTCTTCGATGGTTTTCAATTCAGCAGGGTTCAGGGTGCCAGCCTTGTTGACGAGGTCTTTGTGGAGCAGGTAGCGGAAACAGACGGAAAGGGTCAGTGAATTCTTCAGGGTTTGCTTGATTGACTCGGTGAAATTGAGGCGCTGGCTGAAAAGCTCAAGGATATGTTCTGCCTTACGGATATGTTCTTTGTCATTTGCGCTGCCGATGTTACGCGCCAGCAATTCAATGGAGGCAAGGGAACTGTTTCGTGTCTTTTCCATCATCCTGTTCAGGGTTTCCTGGAGGATGGTGAGGCTGTCAAGGGGTTCTGATGACTCTTGTTTGAGGAATACCTGGCACCTGTTTCTCCCTTCGGACTTGGCTTGGTACATGGCTCTGTCGGCCATGTGAATGAGTTGATCAGGCGTTTCAGGATGGGACTCCTGAAGGGAGGCAATGCCGATGGAAATGGTTACGTGTTTGCTGATCTGACCGTTGTCGAATTTTTTGGTTTCACAACTCTGTCTGAGCTTATCCGCCACCAGGCAGCTGTAATTGATATCAGACTGAGGAAGAAGGACGATGAAATTTCCACCCCCAAATCGAAAACAGATGTCCTTGTCGCGAGTCGTGCTGGTGAGTCTGGCTGCCATTTCGTTAAGGACAAAATCGCCATAGAGTTGGCTGGAGGTCTTGTTGATTTCATTGAAGTGATCAATGTCGAGGAGAAGGAGTGAGATGTCTGTGCTGTGGTGCTTGGCCCGCTCGAATTCCTGCTGCAGTACTTCGGAGAGATGTTTTCGGTTGTAGAGACCTGTGAGACCGTCACGTTCGGCCAGGATGTCAAGATAATGTTGGTGAGAAATCAGTGCCTGCTCGGCATTGTTGATTTTTTCTGTCAGGCTTTTGACCTGTTTTTGACACTTCTTAAGTTCTTTGCTGACCTTGTTCAGTTTGAGGAAAAGTTGAAGTTTTAGTCGAAGCTCTGCACTGGTAACAGAGGGAGTGATGACGTCGCAGGCCCATGGATGCTTGGCCAGTTGTTCCAGATATTTTTTTGCATGATCAGGCTGTGATATCAGGAGGAGCAAAGAGTGCTCGGGCAACAGGAGGTCAGGTAGGTTTGCAAAGAAGAGGCTGCTGTCGATAAGCACCATTTGGCAGCTATATTCTTTAGAGAGTGTGGAAACTCCTTTGCAGGAGTCGGCATGGAGGATGCTCAACTCTGCTACAGCGGCGGTCACTCGTGCTTCAAGGGATTGTGCTTCCTCGGAGCGTGGATGAGCTATGATGATGGTTTCACGCATATGGATTACTGACAATAAAGAATGACATAAGGGATGAATGCACTATATTGACATTATATTGTCTGATACTGGGAAAAAGCAACTGTTATGTGATGGAAAGGTAGCTAACAGCAAACAATCAGGTACGGTAGGGGGCATCTGATTGTTTGCTTCAGGTGTTAAAGAACGCTCAAGCGCTTGATTCGTTCTTCAAGGGGTGGGTGGGTAGAGAAGAGATTGGCAAGCTGGCCTCCTGCCAGGGGATTGACAATATACATCTGTGCCGTTGCCGGATTGACCTGCATGGGGCGGCGTCGATTGAAACTCTCAAGTTGTTGGAGGGCGGAAGCCAGGGAGCGAGGGTGTCCGCAAATGGCAGCACCTGTGGCGTCGGCCTGGAATTCTCTGCTTCTCGAAATAGCCATCTGGATGATGGCGGCGCCAATGGGTGCCAGAATCATCATCAGCAGACTGCCGATAAGGCCCCCGCCGTTATCTTCATCGGAACGACCGCCAAAAATCATTGCCCATTGAGCCATGCTGGCCATATAACTGATGGCACCAGCCATGGTGGCGGCAATGGAACTGATAAGGATATCCCGATTTTTGATATGTCCCAGTTCATGGGCCAAGACTCCCTCCAGTTCGGCGGGTTTAAGAATTTGCATCAGACCGGTGGTCACCGCTACTGCTGCATGATCAGGATTTCTCCCGGTGGCAAAGGCGTTGGGAGTGTCCTGGTGAATAATATAGATTCGTGGCTTGGGCAGACCTGCCCGGGAAGAGAGGCTTGCCACCATCTGGTGGAGATCCGGTGCTTCTATCAGGGAGACCTCCTGGGCACCACTCATTTTTAAGGCCATTTTGTCGCTGTACCAATACGCGAAAAAATTCATTCCCAAAGCCATGAGCAACGCAAAGACCATTCCATTGCTGCCACCCAAGAGTTGTCCGGCTACCATAAAAACAGCAGTCAAGGCTGCCATGAGCAGGCCTGTTTTGAGCATACTTGTCATAGCTCCTCCATGATTGTTTGTCTTCCCATGAGTGTCGCCAAGGGGAGGGATTGATAACACAATAATGATGGGCTGGTTTCTGTCAAGATGGTGAGAGGGACAGTTGGTCAGAGTTCCTTCAGGTCAAAATCCGGTTGTAATGCGTAGGCCTCATTGATCAGCGCATTTAATTCTGATTTTATGGTGGCGAAATCAGGGATGGGGGGAAGGGTGGGGAGGAATTTCTCCACTGATTGCGGGGGGTGTATACGCATTTTCTCTTCCATGATAACTGGCCCTTCATTCTCAATGGTTCCAGACATGGAACCGGAGGTGCCGGATTCGATAACGTCGAGGTTGCGCAAAAAAATCATGATGCCGGTAATGTCATTTTTCTGGTAGAAGAGTTTGATTTCTTCTTCTATGATTTCATGCTCTTCTACCAGGCCAGCAATTTTTTTCCGGTAGCTTGCAACGTGATCGCCAAGTGCTGTGTATACATCAATAAACATATTGCGAAAACGGGATTTTCTGAAAAAACCACGGACATGTTGATCTTTAAAAAGACGTTTGCGGATGGTGGGAGACTGGCTGATGTAAGAGTCAAAAAAGAGGACGTCATTGAGTTTGGTGAGCTCGAAAAAACGGGTGATGAGATGGTCTTTCTGGAGCAGGGAGTAGATACGGAGGAGGTCAAAACCGATTCGTCTTTCCAGCAGGAGGGTGGAGGCAATGATTTCCTGCTGGTAATCATTCGAGTCTTCCTCTATGATTTTACGGAAACCAAAGTAGCGGTCAGCGATCTCTTTTTTGACCTCAAAGGCCAGGGTTTTACTGAAATCTTCCACAGGACACCTCAGAGCAGCCAGGCTGGCGAGTGTATCTTCTTGACAGGATGGGCATCCTGTCTTTCTATAGGGTAAATTAATTAGAGATACTATAGCGTGTTCAAGAAGGACGTGCACCTTTCTTTTTTGGGAAATGATATGGGATATTCGGAATTCGGTGATGATCTGGCGGCTCAGGTCAAGGAACAGGCTGACATTGTGCAGGTTATAGGAGAATGTGTGGAGTTGAAGCGGGCCGGTGTCCGTTATCTTGGTCTCTGCCCTTTTCATGGTGAAAAAACGCCATCGTTTTCGGTGCATCCCGGTCAGCAATTTTTTTACTGTTTCGGCTGTGGAGCATCTGGAGATGTCTACAGTTTTCTCATGAAATATCATAATCTGGATTTTCCTGCCGCATTAAAGGATCTGGCCAGGCGTTATCAGATTGAAATACCAGAGAAAGTGCAATCGGCGCAAGAGCAGGAAAGGAGTCGTCGGCGTAAGGCCATGTACGCAGTGAATGAGAAAGCGGCTACCATATTTCAGGACTATCTCATTCATGGTGCTAAGGCTGGAGGTGCCAGGAGGTATCTTAAACAGAGGCAGATTCCTACAGAGATCCAGGAACGGTTTAAGATAGGGTATGCTCCATCCCCGGAAGTAGCGGGCTGGAATTTCCTCGGAGGGCAATTAGACCCTGAAGAGCGTCTCATTGCAGAAGAGGTCGGGCTGTTGGTGAAAAAGGAGCAGGGAGGCACCTATGACCGTTTTCGGGACAGAATTCTTTTTCCGATCTTCGATCGTCAGGGACGAATAATCGGCTTTGGTGGTCGTATTGTGGGGGATGGTCAGCCCAAGTATATGAATTCCCCGGAAAGTCTGGTGTTTAATAAGAGTGGCTCTCTACTGGGCCTGTATCAACAGGGAGAGGATATTCGACGAAGGCAGCAGGTGATAATGGTTGAAGGGAATTTTGATCTGGTATCGCTGGTGGTACATGGCTGTCCCAATGTGGTGGCCCCTCTGGGCACTGCACTCACGGTACAGCAGCTGAAGTTGTTGAAGGGCTATGCTGAGGAGTATGTATTGCTCTTTGATGGCGATGCCGCTGGAGTGAAGGCTGCCATGCGTGCGGTTCCGTTATTTTTAAGTGAGCAGGTAGCTGGGAAAGTGGCTCTGCTCCCTCTCGGTCATGACCCGGACACCTTTGTTCAAGAAAAAGGACTTGCTGCTCTGGAAACCCTTCTGGGTCAGGCCAGACCCCTGCCTGAATTTACTCTGGAACAGTTGGTGGAAGAACATGGTCTGACCTTGGATGGGAAAAGTAGAATTATTGATGAGCTCCGTCCTTTAATCAAGGCGGCTGTCTCTCCTCTGCAGCGTTCTTTGATGCTCTCTCATTTTAGTGAAACCATCGGTGTCCCTGTAGAGGAACTGGGGGCTGCCCTGGTGTCTAGCCGGGTGCCGATGCCTTCAGCAGCTCCTGAGAGGAGGCGAGAGCAACTGCAGCGTCGTGAACACCTTGCCCCCTTGACTTTTTTTCAGAAACAGATGGTCACTCATATGGTGCTTTATCCACACTCGTTAGAAAAGTTGGAAAAGGCAGGAATTCGCTCATGCTTGATGGGCAGTATTGGCGAGATTCTCTATTTGCAGTTGAAGGCCTTGATTGAGAATTCGGGCGAAGTTGAGCCTGAGGAGTTGCTGGCAGGGTTACCGGAGGGAGGAGAGCGTGTTCTCGTTGCGGACATATTACTTAACTCTTCCTCTGATAGTAGATCATTCAGTGATGAGGAGACTGAAAAGGAACTGGCAGAGCTTCTTTCCTGGTTGGAACGGGAAGAACTGGAGCGAATGTCTGAAAAATTAAAACAAAAAATGATTACGTGCGCACAGGGAGGCGGTTCCAGTGAACTGTTGCAGCAACTTGTATTTGAAAAAAAAGAGGTGGACAATAAATTGCATTCTCTTCGTCCTAAAATGGTGGGTTGAAAAAAGAAGGCTTTTTCCTGGCGTGTCTATGGTGTGGGGAGGGTTGGTGTTGCCCACTGTTGTCAGTTGTGCAGTTTTGCTGCCAGGAACTGGTGTGAATGGTTCTTAACAGATTGATTTGTGATCTTTTTTGTGTTCTTTTGAGTCGTTTTTTTGCTGAATTGTTCATGGCAAAATATGTAAAAAATTCTTTTTCTTTAATTATTTATCGTGAAAATGTTGCTTAACGTTACGATTTTGTTATAGTGTGCAATTGGAGAAACAGGGGATATGAGTTTGGTGTATATAGGCCGTTTTCTGTTGGTTTTGAGGACGTGCTATTGCGTAGGAGAGATGTATGGCTGATGAAGATCAGGCAGGTGATGATCAGGCAGGTGATGATCAGGCAGGTGATGGTGTAATAGATCTAACCGGAATTTTTGATTCCGGAGAAAAAGTGCAATCTGTTGGCCTTCCCAAAGGCGTGGAAGAGGACCGGCGAGCCACCGGTCCCACTGATCGGCGCGCGGGTCCTCTTACCGACAGGAGGCACGGGCAGCGTCGGCGTCTTGCCAGGAGTTCTGCCAGGCGGTCCGATCATGCTGTGGATCCCATGAGTATCTATCTGCGGGAGATGGGCACTCTGACTCTTCTAAGTCATGAAGAAGAGCTGGAGCTGGCTCGTATGATGGAAGAGGGGCTCCTCCAGGTTCAGAATGCAGTCTTGTCTTCTCCGCTGGCCATCCCGGCATTGCAGGAGGTTGCCGAGGAGTTGCGGGCTGATAATATGAAAATATTCCAGATTCTGCGCGGCATTCAGGATAATCAACCTGCAGTTGTTGCAAAGGAGAAGAAGGTTTTCCTCAAGAAGGTGGATAAGGTCTTGGTGCTGGAGCAAAAAAGACTGGCTCTTCAAAAGCAGATAGCTGCCTGTTCAGAGGACCTGGGAAAAGTTGAGGAAATTAGCGGGCAGATGCTGGCCATTGGTCGAGATGTTTCGGAACTGTTCCAAGACCGAATTATCTGCACCCGCTGTATCAACGGGGTTGCCTCTAATCTAAAAGATCTGGTCAGACGTTTTCGGAGAGTTCGGGTCGAGGTGCTGAAAGAACATAAACTGGCTGCGGCAGAAAACGGCCAGGGTGATATTAGCCCAAGAGATTTAGAACATCGTATTGCCATGCAGTTGAAAGAGGGGCTGGGTTTTGGATACCGGGCTCTCAATGCTGTTCTCCATGAGGTGGAAACAGGACGTGATATCAATAAACATGGGAAGGAAGCACTGGTGCGTGCCAATCTTCGCCTGGTGATTTCAGTATCCAAGAAGTTTGTGAATAGAGGCCTTCAATTTCCTGATTTGATTCAGGAGGGAAATATCGGTTTGATGAAGGCTGTGGATAAATTTGATTATCATCGAGGCTATAAATTCAGCACCTATGCTACCTGGTGGATTCGTCAATCCATTACCCGTGGCATAGCCGATCAAGGACGTACCATCCGTCTGCCGGTACATATGATTGAGACCATTAACCGATTGCTGCGGGTTTCAAAAGATTTTGTTCGTGAAGAAAACCGAGAACCCAGCCCTGAAGAGATGGCGGAACAGCTCGGGACGGATGTGGAAAAGGTGAAGGCGGCCCTGAAAACGGCCAAGGATGCCATTTCTCTTGATACCCCGGTGGGAGACGATGAAGAGACTTTTCTTGGTGATTTTATTGAAGATTGCTCCGGACTGAGTCCCCATGAGGCCTCCATGGTGGAGAGTTTGAAAGAGTGTCTCTGCAAGGTGATGTCTTCTCTGTCTCCTCGTGAGGCCAAAGTGGTGCGGATGCGTTATGGTATCGATGTGGGCTATGATCATACCTTGGAAGAGGTGGGAAAATGTTTTGCTGTGACCAGAGAACGTATTCGCCAGATCGAGGCCCAGGCTATCAAAAAACTGAAACATCCTTCACGTATCGAGGAATTACGTGTCTTTATGACCGATTAGGTCTGAAAATTTATTTTTTAAAAATATGATCTATGAAAATCCCGGGCTTCTGCCCGGGATTTTTGTTTGAGATCCTGTCGTTATGGTGAAGCCATGTCAAATGATTCTGTAATTGATTGGATGGCGCTGACCTTGGTCCCTGGCTTGGGGAGTAAGACCATCTGGCAGTTGGTGTCCCACTTTGGTGGCGTGCAATCTGTATTCTCCGCCTGTTCAGGCGGCCGGGCCAAATCTGTAAATATCCGCGAAAGTATATTGTCTTCCCTGGCCAATCCAGGGCCGTTGCGTGAAAAGGCAGCATTACATCTCAAAAATCTTCATGCCCATGGAGGGACTGCCGTCTGTCCTGATGATGAAAGCTACTCGGAACTGCTGCAAGAGACGACAGCTCCCCCCCCGGTCCTCTACCTCCAGGGGCGTATCGAACTCCTGCAGTCAGAGTGCGTGGCCATGGTCGGTTCCCGTGCGGCCACCGCTTATGGAAAAAGGAGTGCTTTTACTCTTGCCAGAGATCTGGCACTATCCGGAGTCACTGTGGTTTCAGGCCTTGCCCTTGGTGTTGACAGCGAGGCCCACTGTGGGGCACTGGCGGCAAAGGGTGCAACCATCGGTGTTTTGGGCTGCGGTCTGGATGTGGTTTACCCGAGACAGAATCGTGATTTGTATGCTCAGATCAGACAACATGGGCTCCTTGTTTCGGAATATCTTCCGGGGACGCGTCCTGAAGGATATCGTTTTCCTGCAAGGAACAGGATTATTGCCGGGCTGAGCAGGGGGGTTGTGGTGGTGGAAGCAGCGAGAAAGTCCGGCTCCCTCATAACAGCTGAACTGGCCCTTGAAGGGGGACGGGAGATTTTTGCCGTTCCGGGGCAGATCGACTCATTTAAGAGTGGTGGCACGCATTGGCTCTTGCAGCAGGGTGCCAAACTGGTACAATCTGCGGATGATATTCTGATTGAATTGAATAACGGCTGGAGAGGGCAGGAGGAGGGGTGTAAACAGCAGTTCCATTCGGCGCCTGCCAATATTGATCCGGAGGCATTGGCTCTGCTTGAGGTGGTTGATGTCTATCCATGCCCCCGAAATGAGTTGATCGTAAGCTCCGGCCTTGGCCCGGCAAAAGTAACGGAGCTGTTGCTCCTTCTGGAACTGGAAGGAGCAGTAGAGATTCTTCCAGGTGACCAGATAAGGCGTATTGTTTGAAAAGGAACATGGGCTGCTTGAAAAAAATATCTTTTCCTGCCGCCTGCAGACCTGAGGATTAAGTTTGCTTGATTCTTAAAAAAAAATCTGATTTTTTAAAACACCTTCAAAAATAATGAGAGGAGAGTATGCAGGAAATCCAATTCGCCCCATCGATCCTATCTGCTGATTTTTCCCGCCTGGGAGAAGAGATTGTTGCTGTGGATCAGGCTGGAGCTGAGGTTATTCACATTGATGTAATGGATGGGCATTTTGTGCCCAATATTACCATTGGCCCCCTGGTGGTGGATGCGGCCAGATCGGTCACGGACAAGGTACTCGATGTTCATCTTATGATACAAAATGCTGATCAGTATCTGGAATCTTTTGCTGCTGCAGGTGCCGATTGGATCACAGTTCATGTTGAAGCCTGTACCCATCTTCATCGCACTGTTTCAAGAATTAAAGAACTTGGCAAAAAAGCAGGTGTCGTGCTCAACCCGGCAACTTCCCTTTCCAGTCTTGATTATGTCCTGGAAGAGCTGGATCTGGTGATGCTCATGAGTGTCAATCCGGGTTTTGGCGGTCAATCTTTTATTGAATCCACATTGAGGAAAACAGACACTCTGAAAAAACGGATAGATGAACTGGGGTTACGGGCGGGAATAGAGATAGACGGCGGAGTAAGCCCTGACACCATTGCCCGGGTGGCAGAGGCCGGAGCCAATATTTTTGTTGCCGGTTCAGCTATTTATGGTTGTGAAGACTATGGGGCGGTAATTCGACAGATGCGTGGGCTGGCTCAGGAGGGAAAAGCAAGAAGGGAATAGTTGCGAGAGGGGGGAGAAGAATTATGGAACAGTGGAAGTCAATAACTGATTGTGAGGCCTTTGCGGCACTTAAACGCTGTGCGCAAAGTCCCTTAGATCTCACAGAACCAGGCAATCTGAATCCTGAACGGCTGCTTCACTTTCGCTGTTCAGGACCTGAATTTGATCTTCTTTACGGTTGCCAGCGGGTAACCTCGGAGGTCCTTGATCTACTCCAGACCCTGACTGATGAGTGTAGGGTTGTCGAACAGTTCAGGGAGATGCGACGGGGAACAGTGATGAATTGTATTCACGGCTGGCCTTCTGAAGAGCGACAGGTCCTGCATACGGCGTGTCGTGATCTCTTCTCGGGAGTTCCAGCCTGTCCGTCGGCGACAAAACAGGCAGGAAAAGAACTTGCCAAGTTAAAGATATTCCTGAGTGATGTTGATAACGGTGTGATTTGTAACGAACGGGGAGAATCCTTTGTCAACCTGATCCATGTTGGAATAGGCGGTTCTGATCTGGGGCCGAGGTCCATTTATGAGGCCCTGCACGCATACGGGAAAAAGGGGAGGCAGGTATATTTTATTTCCAATGTGGACCCCGATGATGCGGCTGCCGTCCTTGACGGTCTCGATCTTTCCAGGACGCTGGTCTTAGTTGTTTCAAAAAGTGGGACAACCCTTGAGACGCTGAGTAACGAGATTCTTGTTCGAGAGGCTTTAAGGGAGGCGGGTCTGGATGCAGCAAAGCATTGCCTTGCTGTTACCGGGGAGTCGAGTCCTATGGATAACCCGAAACGCTATCTCAGATCTTTTCATATGTATGATTATATTGGCGGACGCTTCAGCTCAACATCTATGGTGGGAGCGGTCATGCTGGGTTTTGCGCTGGGGTATGACCAGGTGATGGAGTTCCTTGAGGGCGCGGCAATGATGGATGAGGCTGCGGAGGAAGAAAATATTCGCTCAAATCTTCCTCTTCTCCTGGCCCTTCTCGGTATCTGGAATCATAATTTCCTTGGTATGTCATCTTTAGCGGTTCTCCCATACAGTCAGGCCCTGCATCGTTTTGCAGCGCATCTGCAGCAGTGTGACATGGAAAGCAATGGGAAATCGGTTCAGCGCAACGGTGAAGATCTGACGCTGCAGAGCGGGCCTGTGGTATGGGGTGAGCCGGGAACCAATGGACAGCATGCCTTTTATCAGCTTCTCCACCAAGGAACGGAAAAGGTGGCCATTGAATTTATCGGATTCAGGCTCTGTCAGAGGGGTAGGGATATGGAAATTCATGGGACACGCTCGCAGCAAAAACTGGTGGCTAACCTCCTTGCCCAGTCACTGGCTCTGGCCATAGGGAAAAACGATGAAAATCCGAATATGCGATTTCCGGGGAATCACGCGAATTCTCTACTTATGGGAGAGAGGTTGACAGCCAAAAGTATGGGGGCGCTGCTTGCACTGTATGAGGCCAAGGTAGTATTTCAGGGGTTTTGTTGGAATGTGAATTCTTTTGACCAGGAAGGGGTGCAGCTTGGTAAAATTCTTGCCGGCCGGATTCTTTCGGCAATGAAAGGAGAAGGGGAGGAAGGGACCTTGGAAAAGGCGGTTCTTAAAGCAGCAGAAATGGAGTAATATGTCTGGCTTTTGCAGGGTTTTCGCAGGGCTTTTGCTGCAGTATTTTTTCTTACATGAGGACGTATCGGAGTACGCCGGAATAAAAGAAAAAATGGATGGTTTGTTCATGGAGGTTTTTGCTCGGCAATAAAAAAAAATATTTTTACTACGTTGTAACCCTTGGAGGATGAGATAAAGGTGAATCTCCATTCAGTTTTCCGGGTTCATTGTTTCGTTTTTTGTTGACAAAGGCCTGCTTCAGAGATATTCTCCCACGCTGAATGACTATTCAATAGTGTTAGTTTCATTTCTGCCGTTTAAGTCATTGGCAAATGCATAAGGCCGAATGACAAGGGGTGATGATATAGCCTCTTTTTTCGGTTTTGAAGCAACCGCTTTTGATGTGTAGATTCTGGTAATGGTTGAAGTCTAAATAGTAATTTAAAGGAGGAAAATTCATGGCAAAGCATGATACACCCTTGTTGGATGAGCTTGAGAGTGGCCCATGGCCAAGCTTCGTTTCCGACATTAAGCGGCAGGCTGAGAAAAACCCGGATTGTTGGGATATCCTCGGTCAACTCGAGCTGTCTTATAAAGAGAAGATCACTCATTGGAAACATGGCGGTATCGTAGGTGTATTCGGGTATGGTGGTGGTATTGTTGGTCGTTACTCTGATTTACCCAAGATGTTCCCCGGCGTTGAGCACTTTCATACCGTTCGTGTAAACCAGCCTGCATCCAAGTACTACTCCACCGAGAATTTGCGTGGCATCTGCGATCTCTGGGAGAAACATGGTTCTGGCATGACGAATATGCACGGTTCTACCGGTGATATGGTCCTCCTTGGTTGTCGTACTGAGGCCCTGGAGCCCTTTTTCTGGGATCTGACCCATGGTATGGGACAGGATCTTGGTGGTTCCGGTTCCAACCTTCGTACCCCTGCCAACTGTCTCGGTCAGTCCCGTTGTGAGTGGTCCTGTTACGATACAGAAGAAACATGTCATCACCTGACCATGCACTATCAGGATGAGATCCATCGTCCTGCCTTCCCCTACAAGTTTAAATTTAAATTTTCCGGTTGTCCCAATGACTGTGTTGCCGCCATCGCTCGTTCAGATGTGGCGGTTATCGGTACCTGGAGAGATGATATTCGTATCGACCAGGCTGCCGTGAAAGAGTATGTTGCAGGAAATTTCGCCTCCAACGGTGGTTCCCATGCCGACGGAGACTGGGGTGCATTTGACATTCAGAAAGAAGTTATCGACCTCTGTCCCACCGAATGTATGTGGATGGAAGGCGGTGAACTGAAGATCGACAATGCTGAGTGTACTCGCTGTATGCATTGCATCAATGTTCTGCCTCGTGCCCTGCGTCCAGGCGCACAACAGGGTGCTTCTATCTGTGTCGGTGCTAAGGCTCCGATCCTTGATGGTGCCCAGTTCGCCACCTTGATTGTTCCCTTCATGGAAATCTCTGCTGACAACGAGTTCGAGAATCTGATCGATTTTATCGAGACTATCTGGGACTGGTGGATGGAAGTTGGTAAAAACCGTGAGCGTGTTGGTGAGACCATGCAGCGTGTTGGTTTGCCCACCTTTATCAAGGTTATGGGTATTGAGCCCATTCCGCAGCACGTCAGAGAGCCCCGTTCGAATCCCTACGTCTTCTGGCAGGATGAGGAAGTTCCAGGTGGTTTTGAGCGTGATGTTCAAGAGTTCCGTAAAAAACACGCTGCATAAGAACATTAATCGAGTTGAGTTAAGCGCTCGAATACATATTCAAGGAGGTTATAATTATGGGTTACGATCCCGCAAATCCGATGGTGGACAGGATTACAGACATTGGTCCCCCACATTACGCTAAATTCCATCCCCCGATAATTGCCAATAATAAGGGCAAATGGCTTTATCATGAGATCCCTCAGGCCGGCGTTTTAATGCATAAATCAGAAACAGGCGACGAGTGTTGGACCGTACGTGTCGGTGCTGCCCGTCTTATTTCTATTGAGCTCATTCGTGAGATGTGTGATGTCGCTGATGCACACTGCGATGGTTTCCTTCGTTTCACCACCAGGAACAATGTTGAGTTCATGGTAGACTCCAAAGATAAGGTTCAGCCCCTGCTGGACGACCTGGCTTCTCGCGGTAATAAGTTCCCCGTAGGTGGAACCGGAGCCGGTATAACCAACATCGTTCATACCCAGGGTTGGGTACATTGTCATACCCCTGCTACCGATGCTTCTGGTGTTGTGAAGGCGGTAATGGATGAGCTGTTTGATTACTTCACATCCATGAAGCTCCCTGCTCAGGTTCGTATCGCTCTGGCCTGTTGTCTGAACATGTGTGGTGCTGTACATGCTTCCGATATCGCCATCCTTGGTGTCCATCGCAAGCCCCCCATGATCGATCATACCCGTATCAGCGGTGTTTGCGAGCTGCCTCTGGCCATCGCTTCCTGTCCTCTTGGCGCGGTTAAACCTGCCAAGGCCGAAGTAGACGGTAAAGAGATCAAGACCGTTAAGGTCAACGTTGATCGTTGTATGTTCTGTGGTAACTGTTACACCATGTGTCCTGCAATGCCTCTGGCTGATCCTGATGGCGACGGTATTGCCATCCTTGTTGGTGGTAAGGTCTCCAATTCCAGATCTGCCCCTAAATTCTCCAAACTGGTTATTCCCTTCATACCCAACACTCCGCCACGCTGGCCTGAGACTGTTGCTGCCGTGAAGAATATCCTGGAGACCTATGCCAAAGACGCTAAGAAATATGAGCGTGTTGGCGAATGGGCCGAGCGTATTGGTTGGGAGAAATTCTTTGAAAAATGTGATATCCCCTTTACTATCAAGTCCATCGATGATTATCGTCTGGCCTATGATACCTGGCGTACAACGACACAGTTCAAGTACACCAATCACATCAAGTAATTGATCTGATAGTCGCAGTCGAGGAGATCCTTTTCTCGACTGCGTTTCTCAGTCATTTGCCTGATAACACTTTGCTTTAGGAGTATGTGTTATGGCACTTAGTGATGACGAGCTTAAAGCTGCAATTATTGAAAAGGCTAAAAAAGCCCCTAAACCGCAGCTTTATATAAAAGATTTTTATAAATGCGATCCTGATACTAAGCCTCGCGCGATTAAGAATATGGCCAATTTACTGGTAAGAGAAGGAGAATTGATGTTCTGGTCCTCCGGTTCTACCACCATGTATGCCCGTCCTGATCGTATCAAAAATGAAGAGGGAGATGAGGGGGTAAATTAACCTTTATTTTCTTTTTCACGTTTGTTTTTAAAAGGTACAGAGTTTTCTCTCTGTACCTTTTTTTTTTCAAAAAAATGGATCATGGACCAGATAATTCGTCTGCACTTGACCAGGTCAACCAATGAGGATGCCTATGCACTAGCCCTCAAGGGGGCTGCACATGGCTGTGGGGTGCTTGCAGAACAGCAGAGTCATGGGAGAGGGCGATTGGGCAGGGAATGGGTCTCTTCTCCGGGAACCGGTCTCTATTGCTCTATTATCATCAGGCCTTCACTGCCGCCGATGGAGTTTCCTCGTATTACTCTTACAGCAGGCCTTGCCCTCTGCTCAGCCATCACCTCTCTCACCACTCGTCCCTTTGGCCTGAAATGGCCCAATGATCTCTATTGCGACGGAAAAAAGTGCGGAGGGATATTGGTTGAGTCCTCACCACTTCACAATGGAGAGGAAAATCTCTTTGCCATCGTTGGCATAGGGGTGAACGTCAATATTCCTCGCGATGGCTTTCCCAAAGCACTTGCAGAAAAGGCTAGCTCTCTGCTTATAGAAACAGCAGCCTTATGGGATATCTCTGATTTATACGATACTATTCATGACTCCCTTCTCCATCATATTGCTATTCATGAACAACAAGGTTTTGCTGAAATTTTGAAAAGATGGAGAATGTGTGACGTTCTCTATGAAAAAGAGATGCAGTGGCTGACCAATGAGGGGAAGGTTATTCGCGGCTGGGGAATGGGACCGGATGCAGACGGTCAGTTAGTAGCCAGGGATAAGGAAGGCGGATTACACAAAATCCTTTCCGGAGATGTACAGCTTTTTGAGAAAAATCAGTGAAGAGCACCGGATAAATTAATAGCCGATGCCCTTTCCTGTCTGAATCTGTTAATACCTGTAATATTCGGGCTTATATGGTCCTTCAACAGGTACACCTATATAGTCGGCCTGTTCGTTGCTTAAGGTTGTGAGGTGGGCATCGATCTTCTGCAGGTGCAGTCGTGCAACTTTCTCATCGAGACTTTTGGGAAGGAAGTAGACCTTGTTCTCATATTTTTCTGAGTTTTCCCACAACTCAATCTGGGCCAGTACCTGGTTGGTGAAGGAGTTGCTCATGACAAAGCTTGGGTGGCCTGTGGCGCAGCCAAGGTTAACCAGGCGACCTTCGGCAAGGACTATGATTTTTTTGCCATCAGGGAAGACGACATGATCTACCTGGGGCTTGATGTTCTCCCAGGTGAGGTCTCTGATACCGGCTATGTCTATTTCGGAATCAAAATGTCCAATATTGCAGACAATGGCTTCGGCTGGCATCTGTTCCATATGGGTTCTGGTGATGACATTGAGGTTACCGGTACAGGTGACATATATATTTCCCTTTGCGGCAATTTCTTCCATGGTCACGACTCGATAACCTTCCATCGCTGCCTGCAGGGCACAGATGGGATCTACTTCAGTGACATAGACAGTGGCGCCCATGCCACGGAGTGCTTGGGCACAGCCCTTACCAACATCTCCATAGCCGACGACAACTGCATTTTTTCCGGCAATCATGACATCCGTGGCACGCTTGATACCATCAATAAGGGATTCGCGGCAGCCATAGAGGTTGTCAAACTTAGATTTGGTGACGGAGTCGTTGACATTGAAGGATGGGCACATCAGCTTGCCAGCACGAGCCATCTCATTGAGACGGTGAACACCAGTGGTGGTCTCTTCACTGATTCCTTTGATATCCTTCATTTCTTCTTTGTATTTCTCATGCATGATAAGAGTGAGGTCGCCACCATCGTCAAGGATCATGTTGGGCCTCCATCCATCGGGACCGAAGATGGTCTGGTCGATACACCACCAGAATTCTTCTTCGTTTTCACCTTTCCAGGCAAAGGTAGGAATTCCTACATCTGCCATGGCAGCCGCTGCATGATCTTGAGTGGAAAAGATATTGCAGGATGACCAGCGGAGTTCAGCTCCCAGGTCAACTAAGGTTTCCATAAGTACTGCGGTCTGAATAGTCATATGCAGGCAGCCCGCAATTCGAGCGCCTTTCAAGGGTTGGGCGTCATGATATTCTTTACGCAGCGCCATGAGTCCGGGCATCTCGGTCTCGGCTATTTTGATTTCCTCGCGTCCCCAGGCAGCAAGGGACATATCAGCTACTTTATAATCATTAGTAGTATCACTCATTATACTATCCTCATTGATATCTTGTGAAAAAGAAAGACCCATCTGCTACAATGAACAGATGGGTTTGATATAGGTTTTAGAGAAAAGGGTTATAGTCCGGCATCACTCTTGAGGGCTTCAGCCTTGTCTGTTCTCTCCCAGGTGAAATCATCAAGTTCACGGCCAAAATGTCCATAGGCTGCGGTTGACTGATAGATAGGACGGAGAAGATTCAGGTGCTGGACAATGGCCTTGGGTCGCAAATCAAAGTGGCGGCTGATCAGGGCCTTGATGGCATCGTCATCAATCTTTCCGGTGCCGTAGCTTTCTACATTGATGGATACCGGTTGGGAGATACCGATAGCGTAGGCAATCTGGACTTCCAACTCTGAGGCGATACCGGCAGCAACCATATTTTTGGCGACATATCGGCCCATGTAGGCCGAAGAGCGGTCAACCTTGGAGGGATCTTTACCGGAAAAGGCACCGCCACCATGGGACCCTTTACCACCATATGTATCCACGATAATTTTTCTACCGGTAACCCCGCAATCACCTACAGGACCGCCTATGACAAATCTGCCGGTGGGGTTGATAAAGAATTTTGTGTTTTTATCAACCATGCCAGAAGGTAGAGTGGGTTTGATGATAAGTTCCATAACCGCTTCTTGAAGATCGGCATGGGAAACAGACTCATCATGCTGGGTGGAAAGCACTACCGCATCAATTCGTTTGGCCTTGTTGGCCTCATATTCGACGGTGACCTGACTTTTAGCGTCTGGACGCAGCCAGGGAAGTTGACCTGATTTGCGCACATCGGCCTGGCATTTGGTAAGGCGATGGGCATAGGTGATAGGCATGGGCATGAGAACTCGCGTCTCATCGCAGGCATAACCGAACATCAGACCCTGGTCTCCGGCACCCTGGTCCAGGTCCATTCCACTTCCCTCATCGACACCCATGGCGATATCTGCAGATTGTTTGTCAATGGAAGTGAGGACTGCACATGATTGCCAGTCAAATCCCATGTCTGAAGAGTTATATCCTATGGAGCGAATAGTCTGACGCACTACATCAGACATGTCAACCCAGGCGCTGGTGGTTATTTCTCCAGCGATAATGGCCATACCAGTGGTAACCATGGTCTCGCAGGCGACGCGTCCGGCTGGATCCTGTCGAAGGATAGAATCGAGGATGGCGTCTGAGATCTGATCTGCTACTTTGTCAGGATGACCCTCTGACACAGATTCAGAGGTAAAAAAGTGATTTGACATTGAAGGTCTCCGTTGAAATTATACTGTCATTTTCGCGGTTGTGAAAATAATTGGGGAATATGATAGTATCGAGATTTACATTGTGATTTTACAAAAAACAACTTTGAACTATGACGTTGTATGGCCTGTGTTGTCAAGGGAAAATGGCGAATAGGTAAGTTTTTTTGGGGTTGCAGTCGGTTTGCTTCAGCATACTATACAGAGAGAGGGCGATCATATGGGAAAAGACCAGGCTACCTATAGGGCAATGGTTGTATGGGAGAAAGAAAAGGATAAATTTGTTTGTGAGGTTAAAGCACTGGACTTTGGGGAATTGCCCGATGATGAAGTGCTGGTAAAAGTCCATTATTCGTCGTTGAATTATAAAGATGCCTTGTCTGCCTCCGGCAACCGTGGAGTAACAAGAAGATATCCGCATGTGCCTGGTATTGATGCGGTGGGAGTGATTGAACGGTCACCAAGTCCGGCATGGAAGCCGGGAGATAAAGTGATTGTTTCAGGCTTTGATCTGGGGATGAACCATGACGGTGGATTTGCTGAATACCTGAGTGCTCCCCAAGAGTGGTTGGTACCTCTCCCAAAAGAGATGCGTTTTGAAGAGAGTATGAGTTGGGGGACAGCAGGATTTACTGCTGCACAGTGCGTTGCTAAACTTCTTGAAAACGGGGTGTCACCCCATAAGGGAAAAGTCCTGGTTACTGGGGCCTCCGGTGGGGTTGGCTCGGTGTCTGTCGCGATTCTTGCAAAATTGGGGTTTGAGGTTGTGGCTGTCACTGGAAAAGATGCGGGCCGGTATTTGCAAATCCTTGGTGCCGCTGAGGTCCTGACGAGAGAGGGCTTTTTGCAAGATAACAGCAAACTGCTTCTACAGGAGCAATGGGCAGGCGTTGTGGATACCGTTGGGGGGGAATATCTTGAGACTGCGATCAAGCAGGGGAGGTATGGCTCCACTGTGACATGTTGCGGCAATGCAGCTTCAGCTGATCTTCATCTTTCAGTCTATCCTTTTATTTTGCGCGGGGTGACCCTTGTCGGAATAGACTCTGCACAATGTCCGGTTTTAAGAAGAACTGAGCTCTGGCAAAAGATGGCCGGTGAATGGGCTTTGGAGCAGCTTGCCGATCTTGTAACAGTGATTACTTTAAACGAACTCGAGAAAAATATCGGTAAAATTCTGGCAGGAAAGGTAACGGGTCGAATCGTTGTCAGAATGATAGCGCCTCCCGATAGATTGGTCAATAACGGTAAAGAATCACAGTGAAAATATGTAAGGAGTAATGGTAATGTCCATAGAAGAAGCTCAGGAAGTTCTGGCAATTGAAGAGCAGGGGCTGGCTGCCGTTCGAGAGCGTATTGGAGAGGAGTTTAATCAAGCGGTGGAAGCGATTCTCTCTTGTCCCACCAGATTGGTCATCACCGGTATTGGAAAATCCGGTATTGTCGGGCAAAAAATTTCTGCCACATTAAATTCCACAGGCACCCCCTCTTTTTTCCTTCACCCGGTGGAGGCCATGCATGGTGATTTGGGAATGGTGGCTCCATCAGATGTGGTGGTTGCTATTTCCTATTCAGGAGAAACTACAGAACTCAACGGGCTTCTGATAAGTCTGAAAAAAAGAGGGACAACTATCATTGCCATGACCGGTGGTTGTGAATCTACGCTTGCCAGATCCAGTGATATTGTCCTTGATATTCATGTTCCAATGGAGGCATGCCCCCTTGGCCTTGCCCCCACAGCTAGCACCACTGCAACCCTTGCTATGGGCGATGCCCTTGCCGTTGTACTTTTAAAGAGGAAGCAGTTCAGGGCTTCCGATTTCCGTGAGAATCATCCGGGCGGCAGTCTTGGTGAAAGGTTGAAGGTTAATGTCAGTGAGGTCATGTTAAAGGATGAGGCAATCCCGTCTGTAAAGTTGGGAACGCCGGCTGCCTCGGCAGTGGCTGTATTAAACAGGGAGAATATTGGCGCCGTGCTGATTATAGATGAGGCATGTAAAGTGAGAGGGATTGTCACTGACGGAGATGTCAGGCGTGCCATGGTGGAAGATCTGAATCTCTCAACTATAAAGGTGGATGAGATGATGACTGTTGATCCGGTTACCATTCAGGGTGATGTCCAGGCTGTTGATGCCTTGAGCATCATGCAGCAGCATGAGATAACGATTTTACCCATTGTTGATAAGCGATTAGGGCTGATCGGGATTCTTCATCTGCATAATTTGCTGGGCAAAGGCGAATTTCGTTTTTTAGTGTGAGGAGAATATATGTGTCAGATGAGTGTGTTTGTTGTTGAGAATGAAAAGGAAGAGCTGGTGATGGAAAGCGTTACCAGGTTGGAAGTCAGGGAGGGGGGGGTTGAGGTCAGTACCTTTTTTGAAGAACCGAAGTTTGTGCCGGGGGTTCAGGTGCAATCCATTGATTTTCTGGCCGGGAAGGTTTTTGTAGGATCTCTACTTGAGACTTCTAAGTAAAAACAAATCTGCCTTGTCTTCCGGTCTGTTTTTAAAAAATATATACCACTGGAGTGAGTTGGAGAAGAACAAATGAATCAGTTAGAAAAATTACAGGTATTGCTTCCACACTGGATTGAGCATAATCGAGGTCATGCGGAAGAGTGTCGAAAATGGACGACTACCCTGGCAGCAGAAAGTGAAGAAGCGGAAGACGATGTAAGGTCGCAACTTGACGCTGCCCTGCTTGCCATGGAGACTGTTGGGGACTGTTTGGAAAAGGCTTTGTTGACAGCGGGTGGCGCTAAGAAGGATACAGAAAGCGGTCACCATCATCACCATCATCATTAATTTCAAGGTACCCTTCAGGTGTTCTTCAGACAGGCATGCTGTACCAGGAGAGCTTATTCTTCCTCATCATTGGAGAACTGCCACTGTCCATTGGCCGGCGTATAGAGGTAATGCATCTGCAGGCGTATAGGTCTACCTCCACTCTCCTCGGTACATTGCATTTTGAATAGCAACTTGCTGCCTATCTTTCTTAAATACTCGACTTTTGGTGAGCTGAGTTCGGAGCGAACGGCAGTAGGATAGTGTTTGAGGAACATCTTTTTGAAATTATCTCTTAGATATGTGGTTTGGTCGATAATGAGCAGTTGTTTTTCCGCAGCCTCTACCTGGATGGATATTTCCTGAAGAATGATTTGAAATTCAGACTGGTTTGCAAATGGGCTGGCAGAAATAGATTCTTCAATGTTTTGCAGTTTGGCAAGTGCCGGCCTGTATTTCTCCGATTTGAGGTGCTTGGCCACATCCTGTTTGTCGCGGATGATAGAGGCGTGAAGCATGATACGGGACAGTTTTTCACGACTGTCCTTGGTGTTGATCTGGCTGAGAAGTTTGCTGTTTTCTTCCAGGAGAACAATGGCATGTTCATATTGGGTAATGGCATTATCCCAATGCGAGGCAGCAAAGGCCTCTTGGCCCTTTTCCACAGTCATGTAAATTTTTGTTCTGGCAATGTTTTGGTGCAGGTCGGAAATGGTATCCGATTCAGGCAGTTTCAGTTTTACAACCAGTTCTAAAGCACGTTCGTAACTATCCAAGGCTGACAGCCATTTATTGTTGTTGAAAAAAGCGTGCCCTTGGTCCCGCAAGGTGTTGAATTTTGCCTGATTGGAGAGAAGTTCCAATTGAACAATGTCGTCCACTGGGATGTTAGGGTCTGTCTTGGCCAGTTGTAATGCATTACTGAAGTGTTCTGAGGCTCCGTTCCAGTCGGAGGTGGACAAAGATTTTTCTCCGGCCAGCATAAAAGAGTTTAAGCGGGCATGTGAGAGTTGTTTGTTTATCTCTGTAACCAGGGCCTTGTCGATGGCTGGTGTCTGTGTCGCAGTTTTCAGGGCTTTTTCGTAATGGGGAATTGCTTCCTGCCAGATTTGTTGCTGAAAGGAATTGTCTCCATTTTTTTTTGCTTCTTTGAACGTCAGGATTAAATTCTTTGTTGATTCAGAAACAAATTGTCCATCCAGTAATGTGTTGCCTGCCAGTCCCTGGCGAAGTGCTTCTGATACCAGCAGGGTTTGAATTTCCTGGCTCAGTTGTTTTTTTTCATCTTGCTTGATCAGTTGAACGCTTGAGATGAGGTCGAGGGCTTCCTCGCACTTTCGCTCTGCGCCACTAAAATTATTGGCATCTAACAAAGTACGACATTCGGCAACCTTCTCCTGTGCCTCTTTGAAGCCGGAACCGAGAGAAAAGTAGGAGATAGCTATGGTCGCAAGAAGGGCCAACGTTCCGCCTCCTATGGCATAGAGTGCCCACCGGCTCCCTCCGATTTTCTTTTCTTCGTAAAAGGTTCTTTCTTGCTTGGGAGAAGAAGGAGAGGATGCGGCAACTTCGGCAAGTTGTTCCTCTGGCTCCACAGGTTTCTCAGGTGGTTCCATCTCTATATTTTTTTGCCCTTCTCCTGTTACCCAGTCACCCATGAGATTCAGGGACTGTTGGACTCTCTCTGTTGCCTCTTCAAGAAGGGGGTAGTCGGCGACCAGTTCGCGAGCGGCCTGATACTTTTCCAAGGCATTTTGGTGCTCTCCCCGATGTTCAAAATCATCAGCCTCACGGTAGAGCGCCATGGCTGTGTCCATGGCCGTTTGAACCTGTCCTTCCAGTTCCTCGCGTCCATTGAAGTGGGTGTCAATGGCCTTGAGTTCCTTGGAGAGGGCATGGAAATGTTTTTGTTTGGCTATGGCTCGCAGGCGATCAATGTCAATGGTTGCAGACAGGGGAGGTGGGGTGTTTTCTAAGGTGGGCTCTTCTTCCTGTTCAAGGGTGAAGGGCTCGCTAAAATCATCATCACTGAGGATGTCGATTTCATCTACTTCTATTGCTTCATTTTCCGGCTCCATTGGTGGTGGGGAGGCGGAAAGGGTAGGCTGGTCAAAGGGGAGACGGTCCTTGTGTTCCTGATACCACTCGGCTGCCTCTTCGTTGAATGCATTGGTGAGTGAGTAAATCTCTCCAGAGATCATGTGGCCGATATGAAGGATGAGCTTGGTAATGGATTGTTCAGCTTGCCAGGCGTCACCGATACATATTGCTGAAGAATCAAAATCAGGATGGAAGATGGGGGTTTCCGGTCGACAGTTAGGGGGGAAGTGGGGAAAACCAAAGGGGAGTGATATCGTAATTACGTGCTTATCGCAAGAACGTACCTCTCCATCTTCTTCCTTGCAGATCCCCTGTATCTGGTAAGTGACTCTGTATTGTTCCGGAGGAGTTCCTTCTTCCGGAGTTACAGTGATTTGAGGGAGGTCGGCAAAGTGATCTGTTATTTCCTGAAAAACGGTATCGAGTTGCTTGCTAGTATTGCTCATGCTGATTCTTTAGTCGTATAAGGAGAAGGGGAAGTTGCAGATACCCGGTTTTTTAGATGGATAGAATTTGGCCCCTGCTAACTCCGCATTTTTGGATCGACTGAGCCTGTAAAGGTGAGTACGATTCGCAACTTCAGACAGTTATCACTTTTTCTATAATTACTTGATAAATATTAATGACTATACCAAGGAGTTCAAGCAAAATACAAAAAAAATGCTGTATTTATGAAAATAATATATTTTTCACCTCTAGTTACCAAAGAGTGTGGTAAAAGTATAACTAATGAAAGCGTTCAAACTCTATTTTAAGATTATTACCGATAATAACTGCCCGCTCTATGAGCGGGGAGAACTCTTATCACTTTCCCAAAAAACCCTCTCCTGTCCGGAGAATAAGGCAACCTGTCTAATTCTTGTAAGGGAAATGACAGGACTGCTTTTTCATCTTCTCGATAATACGGAAGAACATGGCGAGAAAGGAAGCGTTTTCACCTGCAGCGGCTGTACAGGTCTGATCAAATTTGAGCTTATCTCTGAGGAGGATGCCCATGAAGCCGGTCTGATTCCGCCACCTCCTGAACTTGATTCAGAAGCAGAATCCTTGCTGGCCTGCATCCGTGATTTTCCGATTATTCAGGCAATACCGGAATCGGATCTCGTTCGGGTGGTCCACCGCTTACGCAGGGAGCTGGTCTATTCCGGTGCCACTCTGATCCATAAGGGACAGAGCTCTCTCTATCTGTATCTGATCCTTTCCGGAAATATGGTGGTCAGTGATGGTTCGTTGGTGATAGCCACATTGAGTCCCGGAGAAATCTGTGGCGAAATGAGCTACCTTGTGAGTGATGTGGCAGGGGCTGATGTCAAGGCGATCAATGATGCCGAGGTCCTTTCTATTTCCGGAGATGATGTCAGTAAGCTTCTTGACCGAATTCCCGGGTTGCAGCTATACATGGCTAAGGTCCTTGCCCAGCGATTGAGCCGAGCTAATGTTACCCGTTTTAATACCTTTGATGCCTGTATGAGTGGCTGGATCGCTGAAATGCCTCCAGCTGAACTCTTCCAGATTTTTCATATGAATAAAAAGACAGGCGTGCTCACCCTTGATTTTCCCCAAGGCATGGCCAAGGTTTCTTTTCGGGAAGGGTGTGTCATTAATGCTCATTACGGGGACAATAACAACCAGGAGGCCATCTTCGCCATGTTGGGAGAAAAGGAAGGGCGCTATGCCTTTACTACCGGTCTCTCACCAGAAGAGATGCGCTCTGCTGAAATCGGTGATTTTATGATGCTCCTCATGGAAGGAATCAAGCGGGTTGACGAAACAGGAGAGAGGGCGTGATGTCAGGGGCGGAAGTCGAGAAAGGGAGGCAGATCCAAGATTTCCATGAAGCTGGAGACGTGGTATTCTGCTGACAGATCTGTATTTTTAAAGGCGATGAGTCGCATATTACAAGCCTCGGAGTGTTGCCGGTCGATGATGGAGTCACCGATATAGATGGCTTCTTCTGCCTGACAGTTGCAGTGAGTGAGAATTTCAAGTAAGGCATCCGGTGCCGGCTTGGGACGTTTCGCATTCTCTGCCGTCATCACCTTGGTGAAGTAGTCGCGGAGGTGGAAGATATCCAGAATCGATGTCATGGTATTGGTTCGATTGGTGGAGATTGCCAGCTGATAACGTGATGTACAGACTTCGAGAAATTCAATGAGATCTTCTTCAATCCGCATGTACTTGAGAAAGGGGGCGTATCCGATCTCTTCTCGGTAGCGGTTGACTGCTTGCAGGTCCTGCTCGGGGTAGTGACGAAAGATGTGTGGAACTGATTCCATCACATTGTGGATATGCACAAAATCCAGTTCCTCTTCGTCCATGGGGCGGTAGTTGAAATGTTGGAGCAGGTGATTGTAGTAAGATTGATTGGCGGACTTGGAATCAAACATGACTCCATCGCAGTCAAAAATGACGACCTTGAGTTTCATTGTAACAATTTGCCTGGGGTATAGAAAAAAATATTAAACAGATGGCACTGCAGCTTGTCACTGTTGTAAGTGGTTACGGAGAGCTACATTCATTTCTGAAAAAGTAGATTGGATAACCAGTCCACTGCAAAGAGAAGCAGTTGTTCGTCATCTATGCAGGCCTCTCTTTGCTGAAGGTACTGCTCCTGGTTTGGGAGTCCTCCAGCCTCCAGTTGTTCGCGAAAGCTATCGAGATTGTAAAGTGCCAGTACAAAAAAATCTGTCTCTTCGGCTGTCAGTTGCATTCCCCTGCGTATTTTTTCATGCTGCAGCAGTGAGGCCACCAGGTCGTTAGACTCGTTATAGGGCTTTACTCCTTGCTCCAGACTGTATTTCTTTGCTGTCTGAATCTCTTTTTCAATAAATCCGTGACAGTGTGGCTCTTTGAGGAGGACGAAGAACTCCTGCATGGACTGGTCATCCTGTCGGATGGCCGCCCTGCCCATGGGGTAGGTGCGGCAGGCACCAGGTCTGCCGGGATAAACGGTGCAGCCTTCTTTCGAGACAAAGACACATGAGGCCTGGCCGTCATCGACCATGGTGAGGTAGAAACGGGGAAAGGCGTCGCCTGCCTCCTGTTCCATGATCACATAACGGTCGAGAAAGGTATTGGAGTGGAGGCCTGTTTCCTGTTTCAGGCGCAGGATATCGAAAGGGGTCAAGGCCAATTCCAGCTGGCGGCAGCAGTCGGTGAAACAGTCTACGCCGGGATGACAGGAAAAGGAGAATGCTTCATCGTCCTGGATGCGGCTGACATGTTTTGGGAGCTGAACCTGGTCCATCCTCTTAAGCCTTTTTGCCGGGCCAGAGGGTCAGGACCGGACTGGCAATAAAGATGGAAGAGTAGGTTCCCACCACTACCCCCAGAAGCAGGGCCAGGGAGAAATCATGAATAACAGAGCCGCCAAAGAACAGGAGGCAAAGGAGCACCATGGCTGTGGTCATTGAGGTGACAAATGTCCTGCCCATAACCTCGTTGATGCTTTTGTTAATATGTTCGAGCAGAGAGTGGGTTTCTGATTTCTGTATGTTTTCCCGGATTCTGTCAAAGACGACTACTGAGTCATTGAGCGAATATCCAGCCAGGGTGAGCAGGGCGGTGACGAGGAGGAGGGTGACCTCCACATTTAAGACCCAACAGACCCCCAGCACGACAATGACGTCATGGAAGGTGGCAATGGCAGCAGCAAGCCCAAAACGGATGTCAAAGCGTAAGGCCAGGTAGATAATAACGCCCAGCAGTGAGATGAAGATGGCCTGGATGGCTTTGTTGCGTAAGACGGCACTGACTGATGAGCCGATTTCCGATTGACTTTCCAGGATGAACTGCTTGTCTTGAAGTTCCATATCCAGAAGGGTAGTTATCTCTTCACTGAGATTACCGATGACCTGTTCCGATCGTTTGATCTTGACGATCAGCCGGTGTTCTCCTTCAACTTCCTGGAGATTGATATCTTTCATGTCGTTTCTGGCAAAGGCCTTACGGACCTCATCCATGGTAAAATCTTGGCTTGCCTGGTACTGGAGCAAGGAACCGCCGGAAAAATCAACGCCCATGTTGGCCTTGCCTCTGGCAATCTGGATAAAGGCAATGAGGCCAACAGTCACCAGGACAGCGGAGATAGCAAAGGTAATATTTTTTATCTGCATAAAGTCCAGGTTCGGTTTCTTGATAAACTGCATGAAGGTCAGTTTTTTCAAGGAACGGAAGGAGTAAAGAGTATCGAAGATGAGCCGCGAGCAGAAGAGGGCGGTGAAGAGGTTGAATATGATACCTAAGGAGAGGGTAACGGCGAAGCCCTTGATGGGGCCGGTACCAAAAATAAAGAGGGCCAAGGCCGTGATAAGCGTGGTCACCTGGGAGTCAACAATGGTCCAGAGGGCCTTGCTGAATCCGCCGTCCACACTTGATTTGACAGATTTTCCCAGGCTGTATTCCTCGCGCATCCTTTCAAAGATAAGGACATTTGCATCCACAGCCATACCAATGGAGAGAATGATGCCGGCAATACCCGGCAGGGTCAGGGTGGCATTGAGGATGGCAAGCCCGGTGAAAAGGAAAAGGATGTTGAGGATCAGGGCACTATTGGCAATGACGCCGGAGAGGCGATAGTAGATGGTCATGAAAGCCAGCACAAGAATGGCACCGAAAACTCCGGCGGTCATTCCTTTGTTGATGGAATCCTGACCAAGACTGGCACCGACGGTCAGGTTCTGGATGATATCCACTGGTGCCGGCAGGGCACCAACGCGCAGGACAATGGCCAGATCGGCAGCGTCTTCATGGGTGAAACTGCCAGATATCTGGGCAGAACCTCCCATGATCTTTTCTCGAATTACCGGGGCTGAACGGACCACATTATCCAGGACAATGGCCATCCGTTTACCCACATTTGCCTCGGTGAGTTTGGCAAAGACTTTACCGCCTTTGGAGGTGAAGTCGATGGAGACATAGGGCTCATTGAATTGATTGGATATCCTTACCTGGGCATTTTTGACCATTTCTCCAGTCATCAGGATCTGTTCTTCAAGGAGAATGGGGCGGATGATCTCTTTATTGGTTTGGCTGTCGGTATCTTTCTCTATATAGATCCTGGTGTCTTTGGGTAAGCGGTTCTGCAGGGCGCGATTCAGTTTCTCGACTTCTTCAACATCGGTCCACTTGCCGTCCCATTGTCCGGCTAGCCTAATTTCTTCGGCAAGCAGACCGAGGTTGATACCGGCCGCATCAGCTACGCGCTTGAATTCCAATTGAGCGGTTTTCCCAATGAGATCGAGAGCACGTTTGGGATCTTTGACACCTGGCAACTGGACTACTATCTCTGCCTCTCCCTGGCGGATAATCACTGGTTCAGCCACCCCGAATTCATCGATACGGTTACGAATGATCTCAAGAGACTGTTCCACTGCATGGGTGCGGATAAAATCGATTTCCGAATCCTTGAGGCTAATGGAAATTTTGGGAAAGGACCCTTCCTTGGCATCCACCTGTACATTGATATTGGGGAAGCTGTCTTCAACTACACTGTTGACTATATCCACGGCACTGGAGTTGGGAAGGGTGAAGAGTACGGTTCCCGGAGCAGATTTTGTGCGTACCGCACTGATGGATTGCTCCTTGAGGCTATCCTTTAACTCTGTGGCAGCGAGTTCAAGAGAATGTTCCTCGGCTTTGTCCAGGTTGACTTGCAGGACCAGATGCATACCACCCTGCAGATCAAGACCCAGGCGTAAGCCTTCAGGTGCCATGTATTTTTGCCACCAGTCAGGTGTTGAGTCATAGAATGATGGAATTATGGTGATAATTGAGAGTATGATGAAAAAAAAGAGGGCGCTGATTTTCAGTTTGAGTGAAGTGTTCATTCGAATTCCTGGATTCCTGGTGACGAGAATTGGGAGTGATTGATTTTCAAAGATAAGTTATTCTATTGAATCGAAGGCGATTATACAGTACTGCCTGAATCTTGCAAGACTTCCTCGCGATTTTCTCTTTTCCTGTTGATGGAAGAGGCTAGGCAGGCGGCTCCAAAACCGTTGTCTATGTTGACCACACCGAGTCCCGGAGCGCAGCTGTTGAGCATGCCGAGCAGGGCTGCAATTCCACCGAAACTGGTTCCATAGCCCACTGATGTGGGTACAGCCACCACCGGACAGCTGCATAGGCCGCTGACCACACTGGGCAGGGCTCCTTCCATACCGGCAACAACGATGATGACAGAGGCAGAGGTGAGGAGCTCTTGTTTGTTGAATAAGCGGTGCAGGCCGGCAACACCGACGTCATAGTGAGTGGCCACCGGATTGCCGAGGCTCTCAGCTGTTATCCTGGCCTCTTCGGCCACCGGAATATCCGATGTCCCGGCGCAGAGGATAGCAATGGTGCCTCGGGTACGCCCCGGGGCAGGCTGCTGCTGGTTACAAGTGAGCATCCTTGCCTGCCGGTGATACGTGAGTTCCGGCAGAGCGGTCATAATCTGATGTGACTTTTCTGCATCGATCCGTGTGGCCAGGAACAGAGATTGGTGGTGGAGAAAGGTCCTGGCGATGTCGATGATCTGTTCGCTGCTTTTTCCTGCACCATATACGACTTCAGGGGTCCCGGTCCGTAGATTCCGATGGTGGTCGATGCAGGCGTCCTTAATAACCTGACCAGGCAGATGGCGTAGTTGGTGCAGGGCGTGTTCAACGGAACACGTTCCTTGCTGTACACCGGAGAGCAGTTCCTGTATGGTGTCTTGGTTCATGGTGAAGCAGAAAAAGAGGTTTAGTTGGATATCTCAGAAGTTGATTAATTATGACCTTATTAAAAGTGGAAAGTATCACGATAACAAAATAAGGTAAAGCTTTTGTCCGGAGTTTACTCTCAGGGGGGATTCTGGTACTATAATTTTTTTGTGATCTGCCTTAATCGGCTATATTTTTATCAGTTCAATACAAGGAGTTGTTGATGAGTGAAGCAAAGCTTCCCGCCTATATCCGTTACCTGCAGGAGGAAAATAGTTATCCGCACCCTGCAGCGGATATCAGCCTGGTGCAGACCCATATTTCTTTTGTGCTTCTGGCAGGCGAGTATGTCTATAAATGGAAGAAACCGGTTGATTTTGGTTTTCTCAATTTTTCTACCCTTGAGAAAAGAAAATTTTATTGTGAACAGGAGTTACTGCTTAATCGCAGGCTCTGTCCCGACATCTATGAAGAACTGGTCACTGTTACTGAAGAGGGTGAAGGGTTTTGTCTTAATGGTTCCGGAAAGGTCGTGGAGTATGGCATCAGGATGACAAGGATGCCGGAAGAGAAAATGATGGGCAGGATTATGGCTGCAGGTGAGGTGACGCATGCCCATATCGATGGCATCATTGATATCCTGGTTCCTTTTTATCAGGCTGCTGCAGGAGACAAGACCATACAGGAGTTCGGCCTGGCTGATTCTGTTGCTATCAATGTCCTGGAAAATTTCGAACAGACGGAATCTTTTATTGATCAGGGTGCCCTCAGTCGAGGCCAGTTTGACACCATCAGCAGCTACGCCAGAGAATTTCTTGACCATAAGGATAGATTTCAGGAACGTATTGATGGCGGTAAGATCAGGGATTGTCACGGCGATATGCACTCGGCAAATATTTGCCTGGCAGATCCTGTTTATATCTTTGACTGCATCGAGTTTAACGAGCGTTTTCGCTATACGGATGTGGCTGCAGATGTAGCTTTTTTGGCCATGGACCTGGATTTTCATGGTCTTGAAGAGCTCTCTCACTATTTTGTCGAACAGTTTGCCGCAAAATCTGAGGACCCAGGGCTCTTTGCCATGCTTGATTTTTATAAGTGTTACCGAGCATATGTGCGTGGGAAAATAGGCCTGTTTACGGCGGCTGATCCGGCAGTGGATACAAAAACCGCAAGTTATTCTCTTGAGCAGGCAAGAAAGCATTTTCTCTTGGCCGAAAAGTATGCAGCAGCAAAGTGAAATTGGGGTGCCTTCAGGACTCCTTCTTGTTTTTTACGGAATGATCGCCACCGGCAAGAGTTATCTGGCCTCTGCCTGGGCAGAGCAATATGGGCTGCCTTACTATAATTCGGACAGGGTGCGTAAGGAGTTGGCTGGGCTTACTCCTCAGAGAAGTCAACAGGAGGAGGTGGATCAGGGAATCTATACACCTGCCTTTAGCAGGCGCACCTATGACGCCTTGCTTGATTACGCCGAGAGCCATTTTCAAAAAGACGCACAGGCCTGTGTGGTTTTGGATGGTTCGTATCAGTCTGAGAAAGAGAGAGGACTTGTGCAAGATCGTTTTGGCGGTCGTGTGCGTGTTCTTTTTGTCCACTGCTTCTGTGGTGAGGCTGTGGTAAAAGAGCGATTGGAACAGCGGGCCAGAGATTCATCTGCTGTGTCTGATGGGCGCTGGGAAATCTATCTGGCTCAGAAAAAACGTTTTCAAGCTGTCACTGCTCTGGAACAGAAACAGGTGATAGAGCTTGATACCGATGCCCCCTTGCAGCAGTTGTTGAGGCAGGTAGATCAGATTATCCGAGAGCGTGGGGTGTAGCAGGTTTTACAAGGGGCGATAAAGAGTTATGGCCCATAGAGGCAAAAACAGGTTGAGCCTTGAAAGCTTCATCTGATCTGACCCTCATTTTGTTTCAAACATAGAGTAGTACTGTTATTGAGTCGGAGAAGTTTTCCGACCTTGAGATAAACTTATAAAAGAGGTGTGTGATGTCTACACGAATCTATATATTACGCTTTCCAAAAGAGACCAGCAATGAACCCATCATTTACCAGCTGGTCAAAAACTATGACATTGAGTTCAATATCCTGAAGGCTGATATCCTGCCTCAGCGGGAAGGAGTTATGATTCTGGAGCTGAAAGGAAGCAAAGACAGCGTCAATAAGGCACTGGAATTCCTGAAGTCCTTTGGAGTTAATGTGGAACGCCTGGCGGCTTCCATCCACAGAGATGATGAGAAATGTTTTCAGTGCGGGGCCTGCACCGGTATCTGTCCTGTGGGGGCGCTGGCAATACAACGCCCGGAGATGTTGGTGGTGTTTGATCCGGATAAATGTACCGGCTGCTCCCTCTGTGTCCCGATTTGCCCTGTCCGGGCCATGGAAGTTTCCCTAGGTGCCGGTACCTTGGCGGAAGTAGAGGAAAAGACCATCGTCTGAGAGAAAACTGGA